>NZ_JBOFYU010000192.1:0-12866 GCF_051654825.1 Clostridium sp. | reverse complement strand
CTTTAAATAAAATTCAAATTTTAAAGCATGAAATTAGGGTATAAAAGCATAAATAATATATTAGAAAAGGAGTGAGAATTTTGGATGGAATTATTACTGTAAGTTTATGTATGATAGTAAAAGATGAAGAACAAACATTAGAAAGATGTTTAGAATCAGTAAAGGATTTTGTAGATGAAATAATAATAGTAGATACAGGATCTACAGATTTAACAAAGGAAATTGCGAGAAAATATTCTGCTAATATATATGACTTTAAATGGATAAATGACTTTGCAGAGGCTAGAAATTATTCTTTTAGTAAGGCTACACAGGAATATATACTATGGTTAGATGGCGATGATTATTTTGATGATGAAAATAAAAAGAAATTATTAGAATTAAAAAAGAATATAAGTAGGTCTTTAGATGCTATAAATATGAATTACTCATTATCTAGAGATGAAAATGGAAAAACAACTTATTCATTAAGAAGAAATAGGCTAGTTAAAAGATCAAATAATTTTAAATGGATAGGAAAAATACACGAGTATTTAGAAGTTGGTGGAAATACATTAGCTATTGACATAGCAGTAAATCATGGGAAAATAAAGTCAGCAGGAAATAGAAATTTAACTATATTTAGAGATATGGAAAAAAATAAGGATAAGTTTACACCAAGAGATTTATTTTATTTTGGAAATGAGTTATATCACAATGGATTATTTGATGAAGCTATAGATAAATATGAAAAATTCTTAGATTCAGGACAAGGATGGGTAGAAGATATAAAAACAGCTACTGCAAATTTAGTTCAATGTTATGGAGCTACTAATCAAGGGGAAAAGAAAATAGGTGTTATATTAAAATCCTTTGAACATGATATACCAAGGGCGGAGGTCTGCTGTAGATTAGCAGAATGTTTTTTAGAAAAAAATCAGCTTAAGCAATGTATTTTTTGGTATAAGATAGCATTAGGATGCAAGCCAGAAGAAGGTAGCTTAGGAATAAATAATCCTATTTATTATACATGGATTCCAACTATTCAACTTTGTGTATGTTATTCAAGATTAGAGGATTACGAAACAGCATATTATTATAATGAGTTAACTGCAATTTATGGTGGAAATGCTGATAAGGTTGAGCACAATAGATCATTTCTAAAAGGAAAATTAAAAGAATTAGGAATAGCAATTCCTATATTAGATATAGGATTATTTGATAGAAGGTATAAATCATTATAATAAGTTTAGGGGTATCTCGTAAGTGATTTTTAATAATTTACGTAGATGACCTCTTTTATTTTGATTTTATAATTATGGTTATAAAATCAAAATAAAAGACTTAACATAAATAAAGTTAATAAAAGGGTATATATAAACTTTAAAAAGAATATCAGACAATATGGATAAAAATGGGAAATGTGTCTATAATATAAGTATAGGCAATTTAATTGCTTATACTTACTGCACTACACATAAGAAAATAAATGTAAAAAACAAAATAAGAATGTAAAAAAATTAAAGCAGCTAAAGAAAGTAAAAAAACTAAAGCAATTAATCTAACAAAAGAGAGTAGAGAACTATAAAGATAAATTAATTTAAAAACTTTAGATAATTAAATGACATATATTTATTAGGGCCTTAGTAAAAAAATATTAAATAAAAAAGTTATTTTAGTAAAATAGAAATAAATTTTTAGTAGAGGAATATATTAATTATATATAAAGCATTAATTTAAGTTAAAAAAATATTATTGATTATATAATTTTAAATAGCATTGAACATGAAAATCACTAATGAAAGATAAAAAATAGGTTTATTATTAGTAAATTTTACGCACTTTATGACAACGTTTACTAATCATTTTTTAATTTAAGGGATAAGGAGGGAGATATACTTGGATGAAAGTTATAAAAAGATAAATTCAAATAATGAAGAAGATAAAGCTGTAACAGTGGTTTTGGACAAGGTTACAGGAATGCCCATTAATATTGATTTATGTGAATTAACAACTGAAGAAGGTTAATTTAACTTAAATATAAGTTATTTAGATATTAAAAATTTAACTAAATATAATGTGGAGGGTAAGTAAATGTTTTTAAGAAAAAAGACAATATCACTAGCTTTATTTACGGCTATGTGCACATCATTAGTCACGCCAGTTCCAATTGGAGCTACACAAAAAGCACCATGGAGTGAAAAGGAAATAGAAAAAATAATATCGGATACTATAGAATGGCTACCAGAGGATAGTAAGTTTACACATAATGAGTATAAGGGAATAAATTATACAAATACAAAGGGTGAACAAGTACAAGCTGTAGATGTTTGGGGAATAAATAGAGAGGAAGCAACCACATATACGACTCCGTATCAAGATGTAGAGTCAGCTCGTATTGGGGCATTAGAATACAAAAAGGAAGCTTCTAAATATTATCAATTATTAACTGGAGAGAATGAAAACTGGGATTTAACAGTTGTTCAAAATGCTGAACAAGCTCAAAAGTTTTTAGATGGTGGATTTATGAATCCAGATTATAATATGGACTCAAGCGATGGATGGAAAAATGTTCAGTTGCCAGCAAGTTGGACTAGCTATGGATTTGATTTTTCTATATACACTAATGTTCAAATGCCTTGGCAAAATAAATATGATCAAAATGTACCAGTTCCACAGGCACCAATAAATTATAATCCAGTAGGATTATATAGAAAAAACTTTACAGTAAATGAAGATATGATTAGAGAAGATGGCAGAATATATATATCCTTTGAAGGTGTAGAATCAGCATACTATGTTTATATTAATGGAAAAGAAGTTGGATATAGTGAAGATAGCTATAGTCCACATAAATTTGATATAACAGATTATTTAAATCCACAAGGAGAAGAAAATACTTTAGCAGTAAAGGTTCATAAATTCTGTGATGGGACTTGGATGGAAGACCAAGATATGATTTATGATGGAGGAATTTTTAGAGATGTATATTTAACATCTAAAGAGGAAGTTCAAATTCATGACTTTACAGTAGTTACAGATTTAGATGAAAACTTCCAAAATGCAGATTTAAAAGTAAATGTAGATATTAGAAATATATCAGATAAAGATATTTCTAATTATTCAGTAGACGTAAAGCTATTTGATGAATTAGGGGAAAATATATTAGAAAATAATAAGTTGGAGCTAGGTGTAGATAAAGTAGGAGCTAAGGAGATAGGAACTGTAAGTGGAGAAAAACTTATAGAAAATCCAAAATTATGGTCAGCAGAAGATCCAAATCTTTATACATTAGTCTTAACATTAATAGATAAAAATACACGAAAAGAAATAGAAAGCACTTCACAACAACTAGGGTTTAGAGAAATAAACTTTACAAGTTCAACAGTTGATGGAAATTATCAAAATACAACTCAAAATTATCAAACTATGACTATTAACGGTAAGCCGCTTTTAATGAAGGGAACTAACCGTCATGATACAGATCCAATCTATGGAAAGCATATACCAAGAGAAACAGCAGAGAAAGATGTTGAAATAATGAAGCAAAATAATATAAATGCAATAAGAACTTCGCATTATAGCAATGATGAATATCTTTATTATTTAGCAGATAAATATGGTTTATATGTAATGGGAGAAACAAATTTAGAATCTCATGCAATAGCTAATGATGTAAATACTATGGCAAAATATTTTACTAATCTTTCATTAGATAGGACAAATACAAATTTAGAAAGATTAAAAAATAGAACATCAGTTGTAATGTGGTCTATTGGTAATGAAATGGGCTACACAACTAATGGTGGAGACAATATATTCCCTAAATTAATTTGGTATTTTAAAGATAGAGATGACACTCGTCCAGTTCATAGTGAAGGACAAGGATGGAATGGTGGAGTAGATACAGATAGTAATATGTATCCATCAGTTGACTATGTTTGGTCAAAGGCATCTACATCATCTAATAAAACAAGAATGCCTTATGTTCTTTGTGAATATTCACATGCAATGGGAAATGCTGTTGGTAATTTAAAGGAATACTGGGATGCAATAAGAAGCTCAGAAAATATGATAGGTGCATTTGTTTGGGATTGGGTTGACCAATCAAGAGTTGTATCATTAGAAAATTTACCTAAAACCTTTGAAATATGTGATATGAGTTCTCATAATTCTAAAGGATTAGTTTATGGAGATGGGATAATAAATGATGCTGATGAGGGTTCATTAACAGGTAAGTCATATAAGGGATATACAGTAATGGATTCAGAAAATAATGACATGTATAATAAAGAATTATCAGGAACAGGAGCAACATTTACATTTGAAGCAGTTGTTAAACCAGAATCAAATGCAAGAAATAGTGTTTTAGTAGCAAAGGGAGATTATCAAGTTGCATTAAAGACACAAAGTAGTGGAGAGGGACTAGAATTCTTTGTATATAACAATAATAACTGGTATTCATGTGCAGTACCATTCCCAGAAAATTGGGCAGGTAATTGGCATCAAGTTGCAGGTACTTTTGATGGAAATACATTAAAGGTTTACTGTGATGGTGAATTACTAGGGTCAAAGAATTATTCAGGAGCAATAGCCTCTTCAGGTGATCAATTAGGAATAGGATATGATGTTTCAAGAGGAAGAAGATTTGCTGGAGAAATGTCATTAGCTCGTGTTTATACAGAAGCATTAACAGCTGAAGAATTAAAGGCGCAATATAGTACAGAGCCTGCAATAAAATCAAATGATTCAAGAGTATTAGCATGGGTAGACTATTCAGCTCCAATAAATGAAAAAGAGAGTCCATATTGGGATTACTATGCATCATCAGATGAGCATCAAGATTTATATAATGAAGAAATGGATGGTAAATTCTTTGGATATGGTGGAGACTGGGGAGATAGTCCAAATGACAATGATTTCTGTGTAAATGGATTAGTTTCACCAGATAGAGATATTCAACCAGAACTTTATGAAGTTAAATATCAATATCAAAGCTTATGGTTTAATGGAACAGAAAAGCAAGTCTTAAATAAAAAGATAGAAGTTTATAATGAAAATAACTTTATAAATATGAATGAATATGATGTAGTTTGGGAGCTACTAGAGGATGGAAAAGTTATAGATAATGGAACTATAACTGAAGCTGTTAATCCAAAGGAAAGAAAAGAAATTACAGTTCCTTATAATATGCCAGAGGAGACTAAGGCTGGAGGAGAGTACTTCTTAAATATTTCAGCAAAATTAAAGGAAGATATATTATGGGCTAAAAAAGGTCATGAAGTTGCTTATGAACAATTTGAAGTTCCTGCAACAGTTAGCGATGTAGCTGCAGAAATAAATGGTGGGGTTAAAGTAGAAGAAAGTGAGACTCAATTATCAGTTTCAGGAAATGATTTTAACTTTACGATAGATAGAGCTACAGGAATAATGCAAAATTACACTTATAAGGGTGAATTATTAATGCAAGAAGGACCTAAGCCAAACTTCTGGAGAGGTATCTTAAATAATGATTCAGGTTATGATGGAAACTGGAAAAATGGAAACAAAAATATCACGGCTGAAGATATTACAGTCCAAACATCAGAAGATGGAAGAACTGTTATAACTACAAGTTTAAAATTAAATTCAGCTAATGGGGCTAAGGAAACTATTGTTTATACTGTTAATGGATCAGGTGAAATAACTGTTAACTTAACTGTTGATGCAGTAGGAACAGGAATGGGAAGATACGTTAAAGTAGGTTCTACAATGGTATTACCTGAAGGCTATGAAAATGTAACTTGGTATGGTGATGGACCTGTTGAATCATATCAAGATAGAAATACATTTGCTAGAGTAGGTATATATGAAAATACAGCTTCAAACTTCTTCTATCCATTCTTAAGCACTCAAGATACAGGAAATTTAACAGGAGTTAAATGGATTTCTGTTACTAATCCAAATAGTCAAAATGGGTTATTAGTATCAGGAACTAATCCAATAGAAGCAAGTGCATTACACTTTACAGCAGAGGAGCTTGATGATGCAACTCATCCATATGAATTAGGTTCACCAAGAAAAGATACTATTTTATCTTTAGATTATAAATCACAAGGTAATGGTAATAGTAGTTGTGGCCCACAAGTTTTAGAGCAATATAGATTATATAATGATAAGGCATATAACTATGAATATACAATAATTCCATATCAAACTACTGAAGATCCAATGGAATTAAGTAAGGCTTGGAGAAATATCGAAAGCTTTGATCAATCAGGATTTGATAAGGCTGAAGCCCAAAAGGTTATAGATGAAATAAATAAGGTATCATTTGTTTATTCATATAAGCAATATGATGCTATAATGGCTGCAAAATCTAAATATGATAATTTAAGCGATTCACAAAAAGAATTAGTAAGTAATTATTCTAAGCTTGAAGCTGCAATTGAAAAATTAGCTACATTAGAAGGTGCAGAGCCAGCATATTTAAAAGATTCAAGCAAAAATGAATTAAATACAATATTAACTAGTGATAGCATAATGATTGAAGATGAGGCGAGCAAATATAAAATGTCAGGGTCTTTAGAAATTAAAAATACAGCTGGAGAGAATGGTGGAGATATTTTTGCAGATGTAATAAAGGGTAAAAAGCCATTTACAATTGAAGCATGGGTAAAACCAACTAGCACAGATAAAAATTACAATATGATTATGGGTAAAGGCGATAGTAGCTTTGGATTTAGAACTAGACCAGGAAATAATGGAACAATAAGCTATGACTTCTTTATAAAAGCAACTAATGGAAATTGGTATTCAGTAGAAACTAATACTCCATTACCTGAAAATTGGGTAGGAAGCTTACATCAATTAGTAGGAACTTATGATGGAGCAACATTATCTTTCTATGTAGATGGACAATTAGTAGGAAGCAAGGCTGATGGAAGTACAGGTGGAGTAGCATCAAATAACACTTCATTATGGATAGGATATGATCCAGAAACAAATAGAAATAGTGATTATCAATTTGCAAGTACTCGTGTTTATGGAAAAGCATTAACAGCAGAAGAAGTAGAAATACAAAAATTAGCATTTACTTCAAATTCTGAATATGCAATAAATCCACAAGATGATTCAGTTGTAATGTGGATGGATATGGCTAACTTAGTAGTACCAACAAATGGAACTGTAGATCCGGGAGAAATAATAGTACAAAAACCAAGTAACTTAACATCAGAAGTTACAAAGGAAACAGCAACATTAACTTGGCAAGCACCGGAAAGCAGTGTTGGATTAGTTAGCTATGTAATTTATAAAGATGGTAAGGAAGTAGCTGAAGTAAGCAAAGACCAATTAAACTACAATGCAGAAGGCTTAAAAGCAAATACTATTTATGGATTTAAGGTAGTATCTAAATATTCAAATGGAGAGACTTCAAAACCAGTAAGTATAAATTTAAGAACTTCAAAGTAGAGTTAGTTAAATTAAGAGGCTGTCGCACTATTGCGGCAGCCCTTTTTTTATATTGAAGACTCATTTTTCTTGATGCTTTTAATTTTTATGTTATCGTGGAATTCTCTCCCTTCTGAGTTAATAGTATATTTTAATTTGATTTTTAGAACTGAGTCTTCGTTAAAATCTTTAACTTTTTCAAGCCCATATATACTATTGGTTAAATCACTCTTTTCGGGATAATGATCATTAATAGAAAGTTGTAATAAAGTTACTCCATCAATGGAGGCTTCAAATTCTATTGAATCTATTTTATCAATTTCATTTAATACTTTGAATGTAAAGCCACTTTGTACATAAATAGTTTTATTGAAGGATACTAATGTAAAATTATTAACAACTAAGTCTTCAGATGAAATATTGGTGCTAAAAATGTTTATTTTATTTTTTTCCATTATAAAAGATAGCAGAATTATATTAATAACTATAGATAGTATAATGGAGATTAAAAGCTTTCTATTCATAATTATAAGATGTACCTAGTTATATATATTTGAAGGCAATTGACTATCGACATAGTATTTATTATTTACTAGTGCTAAGTAAAGAGACATAGTTGCACCTACAGGAATGCTTGCCCCTACTGTAAATCCTTTTGTTGGCCAACTAACAGTGACATTTGAAACAGATTGCCAGTATATCCTTACTATAGCGGCTCTGTTATTAGGACTAGCTACTTCTTCGGCTAGTCTAACTTTCTCTATAGCTGGTAATCCTGAACAACCAAGACCAGTAGCATATCTATCCCATATATTACCATCGCCTACGAAAGAACTTGTACCATACCTTGCAACATAGAAGTCAGCTCTAAAACCTGCTCCAGCAAGACCAACTTGTTTAGAAACCATATGATCCTTATACATAGTACCAAAACTATCACTAGTAGTAGATCTACCTTTGTCAGATTCAGCAGAACCCTCTGTTTCTATTGATATAAATGAACCATCTTCAAATCTATAATATCTTTTATTATTAACAGGGTCATCAATATCGAAAGCATAAAAATCCTCAGGAATCTCAGAGGTTTTTTGAGGATTATAACAATCCCAAAGAATATCATTGTCTAATTTGTTAAGTAGAATATCTTGCTTATCTTTTGGAACATTATTTTCATTAAAGAATTCAATGTACTTATCAGTACTATCGAATGGTTTTATATTTTCTAATTTAATATTAGAATCTAATGTAGTAGCTTTAACTGTAGATATAGGTGATAATATTAAGCATGATAGTATAAGTAAAGATGATATAATTTTAAATTTTCTCATAAATAAATCCCCCTCAAATTTAAATTTGTTAATATATAAACTTAGTAGATTTTATTATTTATACATTTAATTCACCTCCAAATAAATTTTTAAATTATATGCTAATATCAAGTGTTATCTTGAGTTTATCATTAAAAAAAATAAATTAAAGACTTGAATTAAATGGAAAATATAATATAATTAAAATGAATATTGAAAAAAATGTAAAAAAATATAAAAAATTAAAAATAAAATTATATCATTAATTGTAATTATTTGTAATAAATAAAAAGATATAAAAAATTAGATATTTATTATATAGGAAAATTAATTAGGTTAAATTAGTTATAAATGTAAGAAGGGATTTTATAAAATAATAAAATTAAAAAATTCTTTTATTTTTTCAAATTATATACCTAATTCTTAATTATACTTTAGTTAACAGTTTTTTTATTTATGGAGCTAATCTGAATATTTAATATTAAATTTGAGTTTATTATATAAATATTAATGTTAATAATGATTAAAATGTTTAAAGAGGTTTATATGCACAAATGAGATTAGTTTATCAGTAAGATTAATTATATTAAGTTTATAATTATGTAAGGTAGCCTTTTATATAAAATAAATAAAATATTATAATAGGAAAAGTATTATAAGGAAATGTATAATAGTATAGTTCTAATTGTAAAAAATAGATAAATAATGAGGTGAAAACAATAGGGGTTTTGCTAAAGGAAAGAAAAAAAGAAAGAATAAAGATTAGCAATTTAAATGATTTTGTAGATGCTTTAGAAAGTGAAGGACATTATATAAATGAATTTAATGAAGATAAGTTTATTACTATAATTGCAGAAGCATTTAATGTAGATAAATATATAATTGAAGAATTATGTACAAGCTTAAATAATGATGATATCACTTATAGAGCAGATAATATTAAGGGATTAATTGATTATATAAATAAGATAAATATATTTGAAGATAATACTAATGAATTATTTAAGATAATAGAAAGAATGGACAAGTTAAGAATAGATAGAATTGAATATCAGCGTGAGCCAAGAATCCAAGAGGACATTGGTGATATGATGATTATGATAGAAAAAACAGCCATGGAATTATCAAGTGAAATAGATAATGAAGAAATATTAAAGTTAGATAAATTAGAAGAGGAAATAGGAAGTAAATATCTTTATGCAAAGGATATAGAACTATTAAAAAATATGATTTCATTTAACAAAGAATATTTAAGTGAAGAATATAATAGTGAAACTAGGACTAAAACAATAGAGATAGGAATTCCTAAAGCTTTAGATTATAAATATATAAAAGCTAAAAAAGGTAGTGTTGAATATTATAATTATTTAAATACAAATATAAGTAGGGTAGACAGGCTTATAAGAAATATAGATAAATATATAAAGTTTAGTGAAGAGGAAGAAGTCTATAATATCCATCAAAGCAAGGCATTACAGGATTCAATAAATATAGCATTTGCAGTATATAATGATAAGGAATTTAAAGCTATTAGTGGAAGCAATGAAATAGAAGGCTATTGCAGCTCTCCATTAATAGGAAAAGCTTTATTTAAAAGCCGTAAAGTAAATAAATTAGGAATGCTAGGTATAGGCTATGATAGAGTTAATGATAGTGAAAAAAAGATATTAGAAGAATTAAGTAAGAAAATAGATAATAAAGAAATAGAGGATAAGGGAAACTTTACTTTATATACAAAGTGGGAGCCTTGTCCAAGTTGTTATTACGTTATAAATCAATTTAGAGAAAAGCATCCACAGATAGATATAAAAATAAAATATATAAAAAAGTATTCTTAAAGAATATTTAAAAATAAAAAAAGACTTTATCAAAACTAGGTAGTTTATGATAAAGTCTTTTATGTTTACTATTAATTGTTTAATTATAAAAACTTATTTATATATTAATTATTAGTATGCAGTTAAAGTAGTTGTAGTCTACTTTAAATTTAGTATAAAAGTAAGCTATTAAGTAGTTAAAGATTGTTCTGATTTTGCGTAACGAGAAAACTTTAATAAATAAATGCATATCATTAATGTTATAACTTCAGCAAAGGGAACAGAAAGCCAAATTCCATTTGTTCCTAATAATCTAGGAAGAGTAAATACTCCTATAAGAATAAATACTAATCCTCTAGATAAAGAAACAATTGCAGATTCCTTTGCAAAGCCTATTGATGTAAAGTAAGCTGAACTTAAAATATTAAATCCACTTAATAAGAATGCAAATGAAAAGAATTTTGCTCCAACTACAGTAAGCTCATGGACAGCTACATTATTACTTCCAAATATACTAACTAAATTATTACTAAAGAAGAAAAGTAGAACAAATACTATTATGCCAACTACTAAAGCAATTATATAAGATAAGTTTAATATTTTTTTTACACGATCAAATCTTTTAGCACCATAGTTATAACTAACTATTGGGCCAATTCCATCTCCTATTCCTAGCATAATATATGAAGAGAATAACGAAATATAATTAATTATAGTAAAGGCAGCAACACCAGATTCTCCAGCAATATTTAAAAATGCAATATTAAATACATAAGATGTAACACCAGCAGATATAGATGTAATAGCTTCAGATGAGCCGTTATAAACTACAGGTAATATTGTGCTTTTATCAAATCTACCTTCGAATATATTCAAAACATTTTTTTTACTAAGCTGTGGCCAAATAACAATTAGTAAAACAGATGAATTAGATAATCCTGTTGCAATACCAGCACCAAATATTCCAAGGTTAAATATCTTTATAAATACATAGTTAAATATTAAGTTTAAGCATAAGCTTAATAGCATTCCTTTAAAATATAAATCAGGCTTATTAATTAACCTATTTGAAAAACCAAATTGATAAGATAAAAACATAGGAAGTAAGAAAATAGATATTGCCTTTATATAAAGGGCAGAATTTTCTATTAAAACATTATTAGCTCCTAGTAGCCTAGCTATTTCATCATTAAAAAAGAATCCAGATGTAGATAAAATAAAAGCTAATGCAAATAGTAGTATTAGAGAAGTCCTAAAAATATTTTGAGTTTTTTCCTTATCATTTTCTCCAAGGCTTCTTCCCATATAACTTAGAGAACCAATACACACCATCATAGAAAGAGCTAATGCAAATTGAAAAAATGGTTGAGCTATATTTACGCTTGCCATAGCATTTTCACCTATAAGATTTCCGACAAATAATCCATCTATAATAGTTTGAGCTCCAGCAATAAGCATGGAAACAATAGCTGGAATAGAATATTTTACTATAAGTTTTGATAAACTTTCAGTTCCTAAAGCATTTTCATTCATGATTTTAAAATCCTTTCTAAGTATAGATTTAGTATATAAATATAATAAGCTATATTGTAACAATATAGTCAAGCTGTTATTTTTATATACTTTAAACATTAACCAACATTATAGGTGCCTTGATACGAGTAAAGTTATAGTTGTGATATATATAGACATTTAGATAAAAAAGTTAATTATAAGGTTTGAATTAAAAGAGTATTAAGAGTGGGGGGGCTGGACATGTAATATGTAAGATAATGTACTAAAGATATTATAGATTAAATAATAGGTATTAATATTTAAAAATAGTAATTATAATTAATGAAATGGATAAAATTAATAGGATATTTAATATGCTTTTCAGGGAAATCAAGTTTAAATAGTAGGTTTTTATAGAAAATATAGTTGTATTTAGTGAATTTAACCTTAAAACTATACCTGGTGTATCAATATTAAATATAAATAGAAAAAAAGAGAAAAACAAAGAAAAAGCTTTATTATTTTAATAAAATAGAATAAATATTAAAATACAAAGTATATATACATGATATTATAAATCTCGTTCCAGTGAGGAACACACAAAAACCACTAACCAAGACAAACTTTCGACAGAAAAAACTTTTTGAAAAAAGTTGTTGACAAGAAAGAATGTCGGTGGTAAGATAATGAAGTCGCTTGAGGGCGATGAGGAAAAACAAAATGAAATAAACGAGCAAAACAAGTAGTTATGCACTTTAAGACATTTTGATTGGTCTTTGAAAATTGAACAGAATAAAAGTTAAGTAATAACCAGCAATTCTTTTGAGAGTCTTAAAAA
>NZ_JBOFYU010000191.1:0-1630 GCF_051654825.1 Clostridium sp. | reverse complement strand
ATATTCAATATTTTAATTAATAATTCAAACTTCTTATCTTTAATAATTCTAAAACAACAAAAAAGCCAACCGGAATGGCTGGCTAAGAAATAACTATTGATTGAAGTCATTATATTAATGCCCTATGGATATTTCCTCACGAACACTCGTGACACTTTCTTTTTCTGCTACAGGTATAACTACCTCACTAACTGGTTCTGGGAACTCCGTTGGAATAATGACTTGTTCACCATTTTTATAGAAAAGTATAGCTCCTTGATCAAGAACCGCATTGAATCCAAACTGCTCACAGATAAAATATACAGGTAAATATGTAGCCCCTTGCTCAACTAAAAAAGGAACGCTTTCGACTAAAGCATCATTTACTACAGTCTTACCTGTTCTGATATTAAGTTCTACGGTTTTATTTAATCCATTTGATGTTAAAACAATGTTTTTTTCTGGAAAATATTCAGTAAATAAATTTGTTATTTTTCCTAGTTTTTTAATCCCTAAGTAAGTAATTTTCTGATGAGTAATGGAATCTATCTCTGCAAAGGTTTGGTCATGATATACTAAACTTTTTTCTGATGCCATTATAGGCGTTGCCACTAATAGGCTTGCAAGAATAACTACACCCATTTTTCTCTTTTGTATCATTTTAATCCCTCTAATCTTTTAATATTTAAATATATGTAAACGCTATTGACCCCTTATTCCGCTTATAATGAGCTTGGCATATGAACTATTTGATTGGCTAACAATTCTTTTGCTAATTTCACATTGCATTCCTCATGATTATAATTCAAGACTTATATTATTCTGTTTTTGATTGGTTGCGATTTGAATCATAATAATCGTATCTTCTTTTAGAGAAAATATAATTTGAGTACTTTCATCATTATTAGCGTATTTATACACTTCGTCATATTTATCAGAGGCTAAATGGTAATTAGTCCACTCGGGTTCCAATGTCAACTCATCCCCATATGCATCTAATAGTTCTTCTAACGAATTACCTACTGATATTCCTCTGCCAGTATAGTCATTAGTGTTTTTTGTACTAATGTATCTGATAACCTCCTTTCTATCATCTATTTTAGTTGAAATCATTTTATCAGCATAGGTGTATAACACATACTCGTCGTTCTCACTACGTGTGCCACCACCATCAAAGAGATTGTTTGTAGCAACACCAATTTCCCACATATCATAACCATCTGAAATACTAAATTCAACCACCCCTGAAACACTATTGTTATTTGCATTCATAGATGTATTATTTTGATTGCTAGTACAACTTGTAATGGTTACACACATAATTCCTGTTAAAATAAAACCAATTATTCTTTTCATTTAAATTCTCCTAATATCTAGAAATACAAAGCGATATCTGTATAATAATTATATATTTAAAATTTATTTTATCACATTTTTAATAATTTGTAAATTCAATCACTTATACAACACGTGCACTTACTTTAATCAATAATGATCTCACATTACCCTTACTGTACTCTCCATTAATCCAGACATCAGGACTACTAATTATTCCCTTCTGTTGCAATACACCTACAGCAGTGATCAGCTCCTGATCTCCATTCATTTCCTTTGCTACTTCTTCCTTCAACTTCTTAAAGGCCTCTTTGTT
>NZ_JBOFYU010000190.1:0-3988 GCF_051654825.1 Clostridium sp. | reverse complement strand
ATATAAAATCTACTCTCATTTGTATAACACTCCACAGTCGTAAATTCCGAACTAGCCATCCGTACATATATACACTTGCTTTTGATTTTATGCAATATTGTATATTTTAGCATTTTTTAGATTCATGCTTGCATTTAAATCTCTATCTATCTCTAATCCACAACTACATTTATAAATTCGGTCTGATAACTTTAATTCTTTATTAACGTTATTACAATTAGAACACATTTTACTTGATGGATACCATCTATCTACAGTTCTTAATTCTATATTATTAATGTTGCATTTATAAGTTAATTTATTTTTAAATTCATATAGTTTTTGATTAGATATAGCTTTTGATAAATGTCTATTTTTCATTATCCCACTAATATTTAAATCTTCCACCACTATATAGCTTGGATTTTGCGTAACTATTTCATTAATAGTTTTATTTATATAGTCAGTTCTTATATTAGTAAGCCTTTGATAAATATTTTGTACAATGGCTATTTGTTTTTGGATATTTTGTCTAGTAGCTCTCCCTTCTTTTTGATTTTTATACCCATACTGGGCACTTGCTCTGATTTTTAAACTTTCATATTTCCTTGAAAGCTTTCTTTGCTCTCTTTTTAATTTCTTTTCTAATTTTTTTACTACATGCGTTTTATTTATATTCTTAAATGTTTTATTATTTGAACATATAGCTAGATTTTTTATACCTAAATCTATACCTATACCATCATTTTGATTTATATTTTCTTCAATTTTTCTATCATCTTTAACTATGATAGAAATGTAATATCTATTTGATTTTTTTGATACAGTACCACTTATTACTTTTTTATCTAAAGGTAAATACCCTTTTTCTTTTAGCCTAACTTTTCCGATAGTTGGTATTTGTATTATATGTCTTTCTCTATACCAATCATTTTTAGCATTTTTAGGAAAATATAGTTTTATATCATGATTACTTTTCTTTTTAAATCTAGGAAATGAACTTAATCCTTTAAAGAATCTTTTGTATGCTATTTCTGCATTACAAATAGCTTTTTTTCTAGCTTTTGAACCACATTCATTTATCCAAGAGTATTCTGTTAATGTTTTTATTTCATTATTGATATATTTATCAAAATCATATGCACTCATTGTTGCTTCTTTTTTATCAATTAATCCATTTTTATATTTTTGATATAGCTCTTGATTCTTTGATAGGTAATTATTATATAACCATCTACAAGTTCCTATTGATTGATTAATCTTTTTAATTTGTTCTTCTGTAGGATTAATCTCTGTCTTGTAAGCTCTTAACAACATCCTCATCCTCTCTGATTTTTCTCTTGTATTTTCTTAACCCATATATTCTGCAACTAAATATATGAAGTATTGAAATTATATCTTGAACTAGCTCTTCATTTGGTGAAAGACTTTCATTATTAACTACGATTAATTTAACATTAAATTTAGATAAAAACCTTTCAAACCAATCATATCCAAAACGTATGAATCTATCTTTATTTGATATTATTATAGTTCCAACCTCTGATAACATACATTCATCCAATAACTTATTCCATTTTTTACGATTGTAATTTAGTCCACTTCCATAATCTTCAATAACTTCATCTACTATTATGCCTTTCGCATTAGCGTATTGTTTAAGAAATTCTACTTGATTTTTTAAATCATCTTTTTGATTAGAGGTTGATACTCTAGTATATATAACTATTTTTTTCTCATTTTTAGTTATTCCTTTGTACTCTAGATACTGTTCGTAGGTGTAGTACCTTCTATTTGTTGGTGTTCTAAATGCATGAAGTATTCCTTCTCTATCCCAACGTTGTAATGTTTTTACAGATATATTTAATAACTCTGCAAATTCATATGGTTTATAATTACTATTTTTCAATATACTCACTCCTTTATATGAGTATATTTTTACCTATTTTAGTACTTTAATTTATAAATTTAGTAACTATTTACTATCTCCTTATAATTTCATACTTATTTATATGATATCAAATATGTAGTGACTTCGCATTCCTTAACTACGCAACTTTGTTTGGAAGTTTGTTTATATAAATAAATATTTAACTTCTATTTTAATTTCCTTTTCGAAGTACATTCCTTTTATCTTAATTGTTACTTCACCCTTTTTATCATCTACAGTTATAGGGTAACCTTTATGCTTTATATTTGGATTAATTATGCAACACTCTCCCGCTTCTAGAACTATTGTTTCTCCATTGATTATTTGTTTATATTTTCCATTGTACACATATATTATTTCTGTTTTTTCTCCTTTTGTTTTGCATTTCAGAAGTTTTTCTTCTAATTCTATATTGTTTTTGAAATATTTTCTAATCTCCATATTCTCTCCTGCACCTTACACCTTATTTTAAGGTATGAATTCTTTAATTGTTTTGAGTGTTTTATGTTACGATTATATAATAAAGTCAACGACTAATAATAAATCTAACTGGTAATTTATTAATTTAATTTTATGAAAAAGTCCAGTATTTTCATATACTGGACTTACCTTTGAATTCTGGCTGATTTAAATACATTCCATATTCCATATATTGTTTAGAATATCTTGACCATATTTTTCACTTTTTACTGGGCCAAAGCCTTTTATCATTTGAAGTTCATCAATATTTTTGGGCTTTTTATCTATTATTTCTTCCATAGTTTCGTTGCTAAATATCATATAAGCTTTTGTATTTTCTTCTTTAGATTTATTCAACCTATATGCTTTTAAGTTAGTCCTCATTTCCTCATTACAGCTATTATTTATATCATTTTCTACTACTGTATCTTGTAGAGAATATTTTCTTATATAATCGATTTCTATTTCTTTATGATGCTCTTTTAAGCACTTTGAAATATTCATCATATCTTCTTCTATAAATACCCAATCTATTTTCTTATCTTTTTCTACTGCTGATATTAAGTTTATTAATTGATCGTGTCTTATTATTTTATTGCTTATTTCTTTTGGTGCTTGTTTTTTATTTATTATAGTTTTTGGATTTGCTGTTACTACTAACGATTCGATTCGTTTTAATTTATATTTGTATTCTAGTTTATCTTTTAATAGTTCTTTTAATATATTTATATGCCTTTCATTTTGAACGATAGGACTATACATCCCCTCTTTTGATACTACTTTTCCATATGTATTTTTCTTATTTCTTATGAAATCTCCATCTTTAGTTATTGTTATATCTCCGATTAAGTTCTTGCATTCAATCACATATATTTGTTTTGTTGTTATTGCTATAAAGTCAATTTGTGCTACTTGACCTTTGTATTCTATTCTAATATCATGTAGGCATACCATTGGTATAAAGCTATTTTTTAGTTCATAGTATATGTTATTTTCTCCTATTGCACCATATTTTAGCTTTTTGATGTCATTTTCTATATATGACCTTGAGCTGCTAGATGCATTTTGTAATAGTTTTTCTAGCTCTTCTATTTGGTTATTTGTTTGATTGAATTCTTTTGTGAATTTTGGTTTTGTTATTGTAGTAGGTTTGTTTGTTACTACTTTTATTATTCTATTTAACATTTTTACTCCTTATGCTCCCCTTTGTTATTGTACTTATATATATTACCATATTTTTCATACTATCTACCTAGTACTATATGATTTCGTTGATATTTATTGATTAAAATAAAATCTCTTACCATTATTCTTTTGGTAAGAGATTCCTCAAGCAATATAATAATTAAGCTCATTTAATAATAGCAAAAACACTTAAAATCACTGTGGCTATAATCATTATTTTTTTTAACCTTAATCTTATATCAAATCTATATAAAGCTTTACATAATACCAACAATGTCATCAGCAAGCATATAATCTTTGTCCACGTCCTAAAAATAATTGCGAAAATAAAATAAGCATATAATAACAATCTTGATGCGAAAAATATAACTCTAGTTCCAATATTTTTTAAAAAGATATTAGTGAAATAAACAACTTGAGGATTGTATTGTTCTT
>NZ_JBOFYU010000189.1:0-11549 GCF_051654825.1 Clostridium sp. | reverse complement strand
CAGTGAATGATGTTCATTGTATCAACATATAATTTTGCAACGTATGATAATACATCATCATAAACTGACATAACTTTCTTGAAGTCTAAAACTTCATCAGTCATTGGTTTTAATCCCTTAATTACAGTTTTACCTGACTTTTCGTCAACTCCACCGTTTATAGCATATAATAATGCTTTAGCTAAGTTTGTTCTAGCTCCGAAGAACTGCATTTGCTTACCAACCTTCATAGCTGATACACAACAAGCTATAGCATAGTCATCACCATATACTGGTCTCATAACTTCATCATTTTCGTATTGGATAGCATCAGTCTTTATTGACATATCAGCACAATACTTCTTGAAGTTTGATGGTAAAGCTGGTGACCATAAAACTGTCATATTTGGTTCTGGTGCTGGATCTAAGTTAGTTAATGTGTGTAAGTATCTAAATGAGTTTTTAGTTACTAAAGCCTTCCCATTAACTCCCATACCACCAATTGATTCTGTTACCCAAGTAGGATCTCCTGCGAATAAATCATTGTATTCTGGAGTTCTTAAATGTCTAACTAATCTTAATTTTATAATTAATTGGTCTATTAATTCTTGAGCTTGCTCTTCATTAATTAAACCTGATTCTATATCTCTTTCTATATATACGTCAAGGAATGTTGAAGTTCTTCCGATTGACATTGCAGCACCATTGTTTTCTTTGATAGCTGCTAAGTATCCAAAGTATAAAGCTTGGATAGCTTCTTGAGCTGTTCCAGCTGGCTTAGAAATATCACAACCATATTTAGCTGCCATTGATTTAATTTCAGCTAAAGCTCTGATTTGCATATTTACTTCTTCTCTTTGTCTTACTAATTCATCTAACATATCTCCTTGAAGATTGTCTAGATCTTTCATTTTTTCTTCCATTAAGAAGTCAATTCCGTATAAAGCAACTCTTCTATAGTCCCCTATTATTCTTCCTCTACCGTAAGCATCTGGAAGACCTGTTAATAAACCTGCACTTCTTGCAGCTCTAATTTCCTTAGTATATGCATCGAATACACCTTGGTTATGAGTCTTTCTGTATCTTGGAAAATGATTTTCGATATCCTTATCTAATTCATATCCATATGCTTCACATGAAGTTTGAACCATTCTCATTCCCCCAAATGGATTAACGATTCTTTTTAGTGGAGCATCTGTTTGTAAACCAACGATTACTTCATTGTCTTGATCAATATAACCAGCATCAAAATTATCTATACCTGAAACTCTGTCAGTAGCTATATCTATAATACCTTTTTTTATTTCTTCAATAATTAAAGCTCTCGCCTTGTCCCAAACCTTTGAAGTCTTTTCTGATATTGGAGCTAAGAAGCTTGAATCACCTTCATATAATTTGTAATTTTTTTGTATAAAGTTTCTTACATCAATACTTTCTTTCCAGCTTTCGCCTTTAAAACCTTCCCATTGTGGAAACATTTTCCATTCCTCCCCTGTGTCATTTTTTTAACAATTTAATTATACACCTTATTTTCCAATTTGTTAATAGCTACTTTACTTAAATAAACGTTTTCTTATAAAAAACTTATTAATTTTTCATTATTTTTCCATTATTAATTGTTTTAGCTATTTTTTTCTCCATAGTATAACTTCTATTTGACACCAAGTTCAGATGATATTATGCTAGCTATTTCTTCACCAGCTATTTTTTTGATAATATTTAAACAACCTTTTATAGCTCCCACTTTATTTGCAGATATAATTAACTTACCATTATCAGTAAAATCTTTTTCTACTAAATTAATATCCTTTGTAGATGAATAAGCTTCTTCATTTACATTTTTAACTATTGGTACTAATATTCCATCTAACATTCTACATCTATTAAGGAAGTACATTCCTTCTGATAAGGATAAAAGATAATCACTATCATTATAGTTTGCTAAAAGATATCTAATTATAAACTTATCTTTTACAGCCATTTCTGCACCTTTTCCACCAGGAATTATTATAATATCTGGTTTATCCGCTTCATCTTCAAAAGTCTTTAACGCAGTTACTTTTATTCCATTTTGTAAAGTAACCTCTTCCCCATATCCAACTCCATTAACTTCAAAAATACCATCATTTAATAATTCATTTGCTCTTTCAAATATTTCAAAGGCAATAGAATAATCATTAATGTTCATTTCATTATATGCTAATACTTTTATTTTTCTTTTCTTTTGATCTTTTATACTAAAGAACTTGTCCTTATTTATCTTGTAAGTTACTTGATTTCTAAAATTACCTATATTCTCAAAGCCTACTTTCTTAAATAAATTTTCTGCCGGCTCTGTTTTAATTGTATCTATAATAGTTTCTCCACCAAACTCTAAGAAATAATATTCTAAAAGAAGTTTTATTGCTTCTTCAGCATAACCTTTATTTCTATATCTATGATGAATTTTTATATTTGCTCTTGCAACCTTTGTTGCTGAATCATATCCGTGAAAACTTACTTCTCCAATAGCCTTATCTCTAACCGTATATATTATGCAATAAAAGTTTTTTCCATCTGTTGGTGAAACCATTTTTTTATAAAACATTTCCCATCTTTCCTCTGGAAAAAGATATGCTCCTCCAATATCAGCCATAGTTTCTTCATCGCCCCAAAGCTTTGCAACAAACTCTAACTCATTAAATTCTGGTTGCTTTATATAAACTTTTTTCCCATTTCTTCTATACAAATTAATTTTTCCGTTCATTACATCACCCTCAAGCCATAATTTATAAACTTATAATAATGAATAAATAATTCATTATTTTTATTTATTTCCATCTTTTAATATCTCATATAATTTATATTTTTTCAAGACATACTAACTGCCACAATTCCTTTTTATAATTTTTTTCATTTTATTATTTATACTAATTCTACTTATTACGAGTTTATTTGACGAATTATTGTATTTCTAAGCTTTATGAATATCAGATAAAAAACTAATTTTAATATCAATTCCTATTTTTCTTAGTTATACTAAACTTCAAATGTTGTTTAATTAAACTTAAGGTTACATAAAGTTGCTGTACTCTTGTTATACTCCCATTCTATTACAATTTATTTATAAAAGTTTTTTTCAATTTATTATTGATTTTTTTCTAAAATATCTATATAATATCATTGTTTGTTTAGTAATCTTAAACATAAGGTTTAGTATAAGCAATTATTTTAATAAGTTAGAAGGTGAAATTTTGCAAATAGGCGAAAAAATTCGTAGACTACGAATAGAAAAACAATTAACACAGGAAGAACTTGCTAATAGATGTGAATTATCAAAGGGATTTATTTCTCAAGTGGAAAATGAATTAACATCCCCCTCTATTGCAACTTTGATAGATATATTAGAAATTCTAGGAACAAATCTAACAGAATTTTTTAGTGATGATAGTGAAGAAAGAGTTACATATACATATGAAGATATGTTTGAAACAGAAAACGAAGAATTAAAGTATAGCCTTATGTGGCTTATACCAAATGCACAAAAGAATGAAATGGAACCTATTATGATAACTTTAGAAGCTGGTGGGCAATATATAGAAGAAGAACCTCATGAAGGTGAAGAATTCGGTTATGTATTATCTGGAACTATAACCCTTCATTTAGGTGATAAAAAATATAAGGTAAAAAAAGGTGAAAGCTTTTATTATAAACCAAAAGTAAACCACTATATTTCAAACCCTGGTAAAACTGCAGCTAAAGTAATATGGATTAGTACTCCACCATCATTTTAATTTATAAAGAGAGGTGTTTATTTTGAAAGGAAACATTATTGAAATAAAAAGTATATCAAAAAAATATGAGGATAACACTGTATTAGATTCTCTTACATTAAATATTAAGAAAAATGAATTCTTAACATTATTAGGCCCAAGTGGATGTGGTAAAACTACTACACTAAAAATTATAGCTGGTTTTGAACAATCAGATAATGGACAGGTTATTTTTAATGGTGAAGATATATCAACTCTTCCTCCATTTAAAAGACAAGTAAACACCGTATTCCAAAAATATGCCCTATTTCCTCATATGAATGTTTATGAAAACATAGCTTTTGGACTTACAATAAAAAAAGTAGATAAAAAAACTATAGATATTAAAGTAAAGGAAATGCTAAGACTAGTAGCATTAGACGGATTTGAAAAAAGAAATATAGATTCACTAAGTGGTGGTCAACAACAAAGAGTTGCTATTGCAAGAGCTCTTATTAATGAACCTGAAGTACTTTTACTTGATGAACCTCTCGGTGCATTAGACTTAAAACTTAGAAAAGAAATGCAAATTGAACTTAAGAGAATTCAACAAAGATTAGGAATTACATTTATATTTGTTACTCATGATCAAGAAGAAGCTTTAACAATGTCTGATACTATAGTTGTTATGAATAAAGGAAAAATTCAACAAATGGGTTCACCTGAAGATATATATAACGAACCTTCAAATGCATTTGTTGCTAACTTTATAGGAGAAAGTAATATACTAGATGGAATTATGCATGATGATTTTAAAGTTGAATTTAGTGGAGTTAATTTTGAATGCGTAGATAAAGGCTTCTCTAAAAACGAAGTCATTGATGTAGTAATAAGACCTGAAGATATAAAACTAGTTCCTGCTGAAAAGGGAATGTTAAAGGGAAAAGTTAAATCTGTGATTTTCAAAGGAGTTCATTACGAAATAGAAGTTGAAGAAGGAAATAATACTTGGATAGTTCATAATACAAAAAGTACTGAAGTTGATTCAGTTGTTGGATTAGAGATTTATCCAGAAGATATTCATATAATGAGAAAGGTATCTGAATAATGAAAGTTTTAAAAAATAAGAATAATTCATTAATAGCTTCTCCTTTTATAATTTGGAGTGCATTGTTTATTATAATTCCTTTATTTATAGTATTATTTTTTGGATTCACAGTTAAATCACCAGAAGGAAATTATGTTTTTTCCCTTGAAAACTTTACTAGATTACTTCAACCTCAATATATTAAGGTTTTTACTAGAAGTATTTCTTTAGCATTATTTTCTACTATTGGATGCTTAATCCTAGGTTACCCAGTGGCATATATAATATCAAAAATGTCACCTGGTAAAAGAAATATTTTAATTATGCTATTTATAGTTCCAATGTGGATGAACTTCCTTCTTAGAACTTATGCATGGCTTCCTATATTAGGTAAAAACGGATTTATTAATAATTTATTATCCACTATAGGTTTAGGTCCTATTAATATACTTTATACAGACTTTGCCGTTATATTAGGTATGATATATAACTTCTTACCTTTTATGGTACTTCCTATATATACTGTATTAACTAAAATGGATCAAAACTTAATTGATGCTGCTTCTGATTTAGGAGCTAATAGAAGACAAATATTTAGAAAGATAATATTACCTTTAAGCATGCCTGGAGTTATATCAGGTATAACTATGGTATTTATGCCTGCTGTATCAACCTTTGTAATTTCAAGATTACTAGGTGGAGGTCAATATATGCTTATAGGTAACTTAATAGAACAACAATTTACTACTATGGGAGATTGGAACTTTGGTTCTTCAATTTCAATATTTATGATGATTATAATATTAATCTCTATGGCACTTATGAATAAATTTGATGGCGGAGACAAGGAAGGAGGAAGTCAATTATGGTAAAAAGACTTGAAAACTTTTTTTCTAAGTTTTATTTATTAATAATATTTATTTTTCTTTATGCACCAATTTTTACTTTAATTATTTTCTCTTTTAATGATTCAAAGTCAATGGGTAATTGGTCTGGATTTACTTTAAAATGGTATAAGCAATTATTACAAAACGAAAGAATTATGCAAGCATTATTTTATACTATTGTAATAGCTATAATAGCTTCAATTGTTGCTACAATAATAGGTACATTAGCTGCAATTGGTATAGATAAGATGACTGGTAAGAAGAAAACCTTCCTATTAAACGTTAACTACTTACCAGTATTAAATCCTGATATTGTAACAGGTATTGCTCTTATGAGTTTATTTATATTCTTAAGACCTATAACAAAGTTAGATTTTGGTTTTACTACAATGCTTTTAGCTCATATAACATTTTGTATTCCTTATGTTATCTTAGCAGTTTTACCAAAATTAAAGCAATTACCTGATAATATAGTTGATGCTGCTTTAGATTTAGGTGCAACTCCTTCATATGCTTTAAGAAAAATAGTATTACCACAAATTAAACCTGGTATTTTTGCAGGTATGCTAATGGCATTTACTATGTCAGTAGATGATTTCGTAATAAGCTTTTTCACAACTGGCCCTGGAGTTACAAATTTATCTATTGAAATATTCTCAATGGCTAGAAGAGGAATTAAGCCTGAAATTAATGCACTTTCAACTTTAATGTTCCTAAGTGTTTTAATACTTTTATTAATTGCAAATAGAAAAGAATTTACATCAAGAGGTGGTAAGATTGAAAAAGCTTAAAAAATTACTTTCACTAATTGTAGCAACTACAATGGTTGGATCATTACTTGTAGGTTGTACAGGAAAATCTTCTAACAAGGGTGTAAACGGAACTATTAATGTATTCAATGTAGGTGACTATATAAATACTGATTTAATTTCTAAATTTGAAGAAGAAACAGGAATAAAGGTTATATATGATACCTACGATACAAATGAAATAATGTACCAAAAAGTAAAAAACAGCCCTGGTACTTATGATTTAGTTTTCCCATCAGATTATATGGTTGAAAAAATGATTAAGGAAGATATGGCTGAAAAAATAGATTTTAATAATATTCCAAACTACGTAAATATTGGTGAGGATTATAAAAACTTATCTTACGATCCAAATGATGAATACTCTATTCCTTATATGTGGGGTACAATAGGTATTATTTATGATGCTGATAAGGTTTCTGAAGAAATTGATAGCTGGGATGCATTATGGGATCCTAAATATAAAGGTGAGATTTTAATGTTTGACTCTATAAGAGATACCCTTGCTATTGCTCTTATTAAGCTTGGATATTCAATTAATTCAACTAATAAAGAAGAAATTGATAAAGCTAGTGAAGAGCTTATTAAGCAAAAACCTATAGTTCAAGCTTATGTAGTTGATGAAGTTAAAGATAAAATAGTAAATGGTGAAGCTGCTCTTGCTACTGTTTGGTCTGGAGATGCTGTATATATAATGGAAGAAGCTCCTGACCTTAATCTTGAATACGTAGTTCCTAAGGAAGGTTCAAATAAGTGGTTTGACTCAATGGTTATTCCTAAGGATGCTCCAAACAAAGCTGGTGCAGAAGCTTTCATAAACTTTTTATTAGATGCTGAAAATGCTAAAGAAAATGTAGAATATATAGGATATGCTACACCAAATGTAGCTGCATATGAGCTTTTAGATGAAGAAACTCAAAATGATGAAACAGTTTATCCTGATGAAGAAACCCTTGATAAATGTAGTATATTTATTGACTTAGGCGATAAGCTTAAGATTTATGATGATGCTTGGTTAAAAGTTAAAATAGAATAAAAAAACAACCTGTAATTTGCTAGCAAACTACAGGTTGTTTTTTATTTAAACCATAATTTAATTTCTCTTAAAGCACTTTCCTTAGAATCAGAAGCATGAACTGAATTTTCTCTATTACTATCAGCAAACATTTTTCTTATTGTTCCTTCTGCTGCCTTTGCTGGATCTGTTGCTCCATTTATCTTTCTAATCTTTTCTATTGCTCCTTCTCCTTCTAATACCATTGCACACAAAGGTCCACTTGTAATAAATTCTATTAAAGGCTTATAAAAATCCTTTCCTTTATGCTCAGCATAATGCTTGCTTGCAAGCTTTTCACTTATATGCTCCATTTTTAGCTCTATAACCTTTAATCCATTTTCCTCATAACAAGATATTATCTTTCCACTAAGATTTTTTTTAACAGCATCAGGTTTAATTAATACTAAGCTTTTTTCACTCATAAACAGTCTCTCCTTTATACTTAAAATTGTGACTCTAGAAATACTATATTTAATTTTTCTGACAATTATGTATATAATATTATTGATTTTATGATATATTATAAATATGTTGTATTTAAAAATTAAAAGCGTATAAATGTAACAATTATACGTAAAACTATTTTAATAATGCTTTGGAGGTAAATATGGTACGTTATTTAGTAGTTGCCGATGGTAGAGTTCAAGGTGTTGGCTTTAGATTTTTCTGTCAAATGAATGCTACTTCCTTAGGTTTAACAGGATATGCATATAATATGGATAATGGAATGGTTGAGCTTCAAGTTCAAGGTGAAAGTGAAGCATTTAATAAGTTCATATCAATAATAAAAAAAGGAAATATGTTTATTAGAGTAGATGATATATCCTTAAAGAAACTTCCTGTTAATCTTGATGAAAAGAAATTTGTAATAAAATAGCTGATATATAAAAATATATATCAGCTATTTTTTTATCTATATTTAATTTAATCTTTACGCAGTTAAATTGTTAACTTTATAATCTTTAAAGAAATCTTCTGTTTCTTGAATTACTACTTTTCTAAGTCCTAAAAGTCCTACTAGATTCGGAAATGCCATAAGCCCATTTACTATATCAGCTATAATAAATATCATTTCTAATGGTAAAAATGGTCCTACTGCAACAAAGATTATAAATATCATTTTATATGGTTTTATCCCCTTTACTCCTACTAAGAATTCAATGCATCTTTCTCCATAATAATTCCAACCTAATATTGTTGTAAATGCAAAGAACATAAGTCCAATATTAACTATATATTTACCTATTACAGCAATAGGTAATCCCGCTTCAAAAGCCGCTGTAGTTAGTGCTGCCCCTTCTAGATTACCACTAAACACTCCTGTTATAACAATAACTAAACCTGTCATAGTACAAATTATTATTGTATCTATAAATGTACCTGTCATAGATATTAATCCTTGCTTAACAGGTGATTTAGTTTTTGCAGCTGCAGCTGCTATAGGAGCACTTCCTAATCCAGCCTCATTTGAAAATACACCTCTTCCTATACCTCTTTGCATTGCAATTGAAACTGTTATACCAACAGCACCACCTAAAGCTGCTTTTGGATTAAATGCACTTTGTATAATTAAGCTTATAGCTGCTGGGATAGCTGAGAAGTTTGTTATAAGTACTATTAATACACCTACTATATATAAAGCTGCCATAATTGGCACTATTTTTTCTGATACTTTAGAAATTCTTTTTATACCACCTAATGTAACTAATGCAACTAATACTGTAACTACAACAGCAGTTATTATTAATGGCATATTAAAAGTTATTTTAGCTGCATCTGCTATTGATTTAACTTGACCAAAGGTACCAATTCCAAGTAATGCAACTCCAACTCCAAAAATAGCAAATAATTTTGCTAGCCAATTTAAACCAAGTCCGTTTTTAATATAGTACATTGGTCCTCCCGCCATTTCACCATTTTCATCTACTTCTCTATATTTTATAGCAAGAACACCTTCTGCATACTTAGTTGCCATACCAAAAAATGCTGCAATCCACATCCAAAATAAAGCTCCTGGACCTCCTGCTTTAATAGCTGTTGCTACACCTACTATGTTTCCTGTTCCTATAGTTGCTGATAATGCTGTGCATAATGCTCCAAAACTTGAAACATCACCTTTTGCATCTTCATCATAATTTTCTTCATCTTTTCCAAATACGTATTTTAATGCTAGTGGTAATTTAAAGATTTGTAATAATTTTAGCTTGTATGTTAAATATACACCTGTTCCTACTAATAAAATTAGTAAAGGTGGTCCCCATACAATATTGTTAATTGATTCTAGAAATGTTGATAATTGATTCATAAAAAAATCCCCCTTAAATTTCAATTTACGGAGGAGAATAGATAGACAAAAGGATATGACTATCCCTTGTCAATCATATCCCCTGTCCTTTTACCTGAGAGTTTCAGTAAAATACTATAAAGTACTTTACCTTGCTCCTTCGGTGCTCTTTTTCTGAGTCTCTCCAGAGGCTCGTCCAGTAACGGTCCTAATACCTGAAAGATTTGCTTCTTCGGTGGATTATTTAAAATCGCTCTCCCGCTACCTTCATCCGAACATATTAAGTTATATTTTTTATTATATACGTTATTTTCCAAAATGCAACCATTTTTTTAAATTATCTTTTTACTGGGATATGCCTTTATAAAGATATTATATTCCTTAATTTTCTAATAAAACTTAATATATAAATGCATAAATATATAAATTATGTTTCATCAAGATTCCACTTTAATATATATGACTGTAATATTCTATATTAATTTAATAAAGTATTAAAAAGTGGCTTTTTATATTTCACTTTTTATATTTTTATGCAATAATTCTTGCTTTTTTGATTAATTTTATTATAGTATATATATAATAAATTCATTACCAAGGAGAAAAAATAATGACTACTCATTTAAATAAAGAAAACTTAAAGAAATTATATGGAAAAATAAGTCCATTTGAATTTAAAGATAAATTAATAGCTTTAGCTAAATTAAATACCGGAGCCTTTAATGGTTCTATATTAGATGCAGGTCGTGGAAACCCTAACTGGACTGCTGCAACGCCAAGACAAGCCTTCTTTACCTTTGGCCAATTTGCCGTTGAAGAAACTAAGAGAACACTCTGTATAAATGACTTAGCTGGAATGGTAGAAAAAGAAGGAATTTCTGAAAGATTAAAAGCCTTCATAGAAAATAACTCTAATGCTCCAGGAATTGATTTAATAAATAACCTTTTAAACTATGGTATAAATAATCTAGATTTTAATTCTGACGATTTCATATTTGAGTTAGCTGATGGAATAATAGGAGATAATTATCCATTCCCAGATAGAATGCTTTCTCATATTGAAAAAATTGCTAACAAATACTTAATGAAGGAATTATGTAATAATAAAGAAATAAATGGTGGTTTTGACGTCTTTGGTGTTGAAGGCGGAACAGCTGCAATGTGTTATATTTTTGATTCATTAGCTGCAAATAATTTATTAAATAAGGAAGATAAAATAGCTTTAATGACTCCAATTT
Source organism: Clostridium sp. (assembly GCF_051654825.1). Classification (GTDB taxonomy): domain Bacteria; phylum Bacillota; class Clostridia; order Clostridiales; family Clostridiaceae; genus Clostridium. Next base: position 477 of record NZ_JBOFYU010000189.1, on the reverse strand, counting down.
TTACTCCTTATTTAGAAATTCCACATTTACCAAACTATAATTTCGAAGTAGTCCATATACATGCAAACGAAGTTGACGATAACGGTAACCCTACATATCAATATCCAAAGGAAGAGCTTGAAAAGTTAAAGGATACGTCTATTAAAGCTTTGTTTATAGTTAATCCAAATAACCCAGCTTCAATAGCCTTAGATTCTGATTGTAAAAATAATTTAGTTAATATAGTAGAAAATCATAATCCTAATCTTATGATTATTACAGATGATGTTTATTGTACATTCGTTAATAATTTTTCATCTATAATTGCTGATTTACCTTATAATACATTAGGGGTTTACTCTCTTTCAAAATACTTTGGAGTAACAGGTTGGAGATTAGGAACTATTATGCTTCATGAAAAAAATATATTTAATAAGCTCATAGCAGATTTACCAAAGGATAAAAAGGATATAGTAAATGATAGATATAAGCATATGG
>NZ_JBOFYU010000188.1:0-11927 GCF_051654825.1 Clostridium sp. | reverse complement strand
AGTTTGTATTTCTACTTCAACTAGTTCGTCGTATTTAACGCCTTCAACACCTTCAACTACCATTAAAGGCCCAACAACTTCTGTAACCGTTCTGTATTCCTTAAGCATTTTGAACCCCTCCTTCGTTGATTAATGTATTAATTGTAGATACTAATTCAGCATGTATATCATCCATTTTAGCTATATCAGCTTCTGGAATGTACTTACTTCTAGCTATCTTATCTCTTAATTCATCTAATTTTAATATCTTGTTTAAGTAAACTCCAGCTTCTAAAGCTCTTTCAGCTTCAGTTTGGAATGAAAGTATTAACTTAAGCATTCTATATTGCTTTGCAAGTGATGCATAAGTATCAATTTCATGGAATGCATTTTGTTGAAGATAATCTTCTCTTATTGACTTAGCAACTTCAAGCTTTAATCTATCTTTTTCTGATAATGCATCTATACCAACTAAGCTAACTATTTCTTGAAGACCTGATTCTTCTTGAAGTATAGCCATAGCTCTTTGTCTTAATGCTGACCAATCAGCTGCAACTTCTTCATTCATCCATGTATCAATAGTTTCGTCATATAATGAATATGAGTTTAACCAGTTAATTGATGGGAAATGTCTCTTATATGCAAGTTGTGCATCTAGTCCCCAGAATACTTTAACTATTCTAAGTGTTGCCTGTGATACTGGTTCTGAAATATCTCCTCCTGGAGGTGATACCGCACCGATAGCAGTTACAGCACCTTCTCTACCATCTTTACCTAAACAAACAACTTTACCAGCTCTTTCATAGTAATCAGCAAGTCTTGAACCTAGGTATGCTGGATATCCTTCATCCCCTGGCATTTCTTCAAGTCTACCTGACATTTCTCTTAATGCTTCTGCCCATCTTGATGTTGAGTCAGCCATGATTGAAACTGAGTATCCCATATCTCTGAAGTATTCAGCTATTGTGATACCTGTGTATATACAAGCTTCTCTAGCTGCAACTGGCATATTTGAAGTATTAGCTATAAGAACTGTTCTCTTCATTAAACTTTCGCCAGTCTTTGGATCGATAAGTTCTGGGAACTCATTAAGAACGTCTGTCATTTCGTTTCCACGCTCTCCACATCCAACATAAACAACTATTTCACTGTCTCCCCATTTAGCTATAGCATGCTGAACAACTGTTTTACCAGCTCCGAATGGTCCTGGTACTGCAGCAGCTCCACCTTTAGCAACTGGGAAGAATGTATCGATAACTCTTTGACCTGTAGTCATAGGAGCTTCTGGTTTCATTTTTCTTGCAAAAGGTCTACCTTTTCTTGCAGGCCATTTTTGCATTAACATTAAATCTCTTGGTCCATTTTCAGTTTCAACAACACAAACTGTTTCAACAACTGTAAAATCACCTGATTTAATTTCTTTAACAGTTCCCTTAACTCCGTAAGGTACCATTATTCTGTGAAGAACAACTGCAGTTTCTTGAACTGTTCCTATTACGTCACCAGCTTCAACTACATCTCCAACTTTAACTGTTGGTGTAAACTCCCACTTCTTTTCTCTGTTTAATGATTTAACCGCTACACCCTTCTTTAAGAATGGTGAGTTTGCAGCTTTTTCAATAGCATCTAGTGGTCTTTGGATACCATCAAACATTGACTCTATAAGTCCTGGTCCTAATTCTATACTTAATGGTTCTCCTGTTGTAACAACTGGATCCCCAGGCCCTATTCCTGTAGTTTCTTCGTAAACTTGGATAGAAGCCTTATCATTTCTCATTTCGATGATTTCACCGATAAGACCACTTTGACCAACTTTAACCATATCGTATATATTTGCTTCTTCCATTCCTTCAGCAACAACTAAAGGACCTGCAACCTTAATTATCTTTCCGGTCTTCAACTTACTAACCTACCTTCCCTATAAAATATTAACGCCAACGGCTTTTTCCATACTATCACTAATTCTCTTAAGTCCAATGTTTAATGAACCTTGGTTACTTGGAATTAATATTACAGCAGGAAGCATTTGCTCATTATAACGCGCAATAGTTTCTTCTATTTCTTGTGCTGCTTGTTCTGTTATGAATATTACTGCATAATCATTCATTGCCATTTTATCAACAGCTTTTCTTGCTTCATCTGCATCTACTACTGGAAAAACATCTATTCCTAATGCTTTAAAAGCTAAAACTGAATCCTTGTCTCCAACAACTCCTATTTTCTTATACATAAATATCACGCAGCCTTTCTCTTATTACTTCCTCAGCAATATTATTAAGCTTGCCAACCATTATAATTCTTATTATCTTGATTTCTGTTTCCTTTGCGTAAATATAAGCTAATATTCTTTCTGGACCAAAGGTAACAAGTTTTGAATCCTTCATAAGTTTCATAATATAATTATCACTTAACTTCTCTAAAAGATTTACTGAACCTGTTTCTATGTATGATTCAATTCCTTCTTTTATTATGTTTGAATAACTTGAGAAGCTTAACTTTGTCATTATGTTCTCTGGTGTTTCATTTATTAATGCTACAAGTTTAGATTTTGAAATTGAACCGCCATCAATTAAGACTTCTTGTGCAAATTCTTTTTCTTTTCCTTGCTTTTTAATTCTTACCAAAGTTCTAACGTTAGTTAAATCTATTAATCCATTAACTATCTTATCTGTAAATCCATAATTTAAAGATTTCTTTATAGCTGATAATTCATTAAACATGTATCTATCAATTACTATATCAATCTTTTGTGGATCTTTTGTAGCTTCAAATTCTACAAGCGCGGCTTCTATAGCCTTTTGCATTGGTGCTTTTAATCCTCTATAATTATCAGCTGCAATTTTACGCTTTAATTCATCTAAATTATCTCTACCTAAATCTATTAGCATGTAAGAGAAATCTTTATTTAAAAGCTTTCCTTTAAGCATACCCTTTAAATTATGATATTGATATTTAATGCTCATTAAATCTACAATCTCTTTAACAGGGCAAAGCTCATAAACTAATTTATATACTCTTTTAAGTTCTGCACTTAAAATTTCTTCATAGTCTTCTGCTCTTTTAACATTTGACATAACATTTGAATATTCAGTTTCACTTAACATTCTTATTATGTCATTTGCTGAATCTGCCTCTATCATTCTCTCTATTTTAGCTTTATCAAGAAGTCTGGTTTCTAATACCCAGATTCTTGATAGTGCTTGGGTAAATTGCATTGTATTCATCAGTTACCCCCCTTAATTAAATAATACTCTAGCTACTTCAAACTCCAATTCATCTCTTAATGAACTTACTAAAGCTTCATAAGTATTATTGATTTCAATACCATTCTTCTCTAAGATGAACCCACCTTTGAAGTTTCCAGTATTAGGGCTTAAATGTATATTACCTTTATCCCCTAACTCTTGGTTTAATTCATATATAAAAGCAATATCAACTAACTCTAGACCTTCTGCATTTAAAATTAGATTTTGATCTCCAATTTCACCTAAAGAAAGTATTGAATTTTTAACAAAGCCTAATAATTCATCTTTTGAAAGTGCTGTTAGTTTTTCTATACTAGCATCAAAGACACTTTGTATAACTTCTTGCTTCACTGTTAATTTGTTATTTCTAACCTTTAATGAAGCTGCTGAAAGTATTCTTTCTTTTCTAGTTTTAGCTTCTGATTCTGCTTTAGCTACTATTTCCGCTTGCTCTTCTTTAGCTACATTAACTCTTCTTGAAAGAATTTTATTTTTTTCTTCTTCAGCTGAAGCTAATATATTTTCCTTTCTTTCTTCCGCATCTTTAAGGATTTTGGAAGTTATATTACTTATATTTGACATATGTTATCTCTCCAATCCTTAAATTTTACCTAATAACATAATTGAAATAACGAATCCTAATAATGCATATGTTTCAACCATTACTGCTAACATGATTGCTGATATTTGTTTTTCTGGAGTCTTAGCTATGATTTGCATACCTGCAGCTGAAACTCTACCTTGAGCAACCCCTGACCATAAACCTGAAATAGCTATTGGTAAACATGCAAATAATATGAATAATCCATTTTCAAATGTTAAACCTTCAGTGATTTTACCTAATGCTATAATACCTATAACGAAACCGTAAAGACCTTGTGTAGCTGGTAATAATTCAAGAATTAACGCCTTTATGAACTTATCTGGCTCTTCTGCAACTAATCCAGTAGCTGCTTCCCCAGCAACTCCAACACCTTTTGATGAACCTATACCTGACATACCTACTGCTAATGCTATACCTAAAGCAGCAAATACAAATCCTCCGTTATTTTCGATAAAAAACTTTATCCAACTCATTTCCATAATAAAATCCTCCTAAATTGTACTATTTTTTAATGTTAATATATTTTTCTGTAGCTTTGAAAGGCATAAATTGTCTTCCTCCACCTTCATAGAACTTTCCAAAGTATTCAATGTATTGTAGTCTTGCTGTATGAACATAAGCTCCAAGCAGTCCTAATCCTAAATTGAATAAGTGTGCAAGTAAGAATAATAAAGGAACAACTATAATAGCTGACCATCCTGGTATCATGCTTATTATCATATTGATTGCAGCTGCAATAGATCCACCTGCTAATCCTAATGCCATAAGTCTTGTATATGATACAAGGTCACTTACATAGTTTGTTATTCCATATAATGAATATAAACCTTGACCAATCTTTGCACCATTTGATTTTTCTTCTCTACCACCTGCATAAACGATTAATATAGCTCCTATTACCATACCAACTATACCTACCATTTTAAGTGGTGAAGCTGTATCACCTAAGCTAGCATATCCAAATATACCTATTGATACTAGGGCAATAACCCATGAACCAACATCTAGGAAAGCATCCTTTCCTCTTCCTGTCTTAATAAGCATAACTGCTTTAATAACAAGACCTGTAAATATTTGAATTACCCCAAACACTAGTGATAATATCATAATTGTATTTATATCTCTTTCTGTGTCTATAATAGTAAATGGTAATTTAATTATTCCACCAAAGAAAGAATTATATATTATTCCAAAGAATATTGTAGGAATACTTAAATAGAATCCGAACTTAACCATCTTCTTCTTTTCATCATCAAGCTTAAATAATTTTAAAGCTAATAATGTTGTAAGTGCCATAAGTAGTCCATATCCAATATCAGCAACCATCATACCAAAGAATATTAAGTAGAATGGTGTAAGTAATGGTGTTGGGTCTATTTCATCATATTTTGGATAAGCAAACATTGCTGTTACTGATTCAAAACTTGAAGCAAGAGCACCATTTCTAAGCTTTATTGGCACATTCATAACTTCATCTTCTTTAACTTCTTCAAATTCTACGTAATAATCTTCTCCTAGAACATCCTTACATACTGAAGTTAATTTTTCATTGCTTTCTACAGGAGTCCATCCTTGTATTGCAACTACTGATGATATGTTTAAGAAGTTTTTAACTGATTTTTTTCTTAGCATTTCATTTGAGAAACATTCAAATACAAGCTTTAATGTATTTTCATATTCTTCATAAGCTGCTAATTCTTCTTTTACAAAGAAGATCTTTGATTTTAATTCTTCTATTTCAGATTTAAAATCAGTAACTAATTTCATTGGAGCATCTTTATGTTCCGTTTTGAAAGAACTAAATCCAAAACCTCTTAATAACTCTGAAACTTCGTCTTCCTTTTCCTTATGAACTACAACTAATAAATTAATATCATTAGCAGTTCTTGAAACTATTTCAACGAATCCATCTGTAAGAGTTGATAACAGTTCTTCTTCATATTGTTTAGAAATACTTCCTAAGAAAAATGAAATTGTCTTTAATTCCTTTAATGATTCGAAAGGTGCATCTAAAGCTTCCCATGGAGTTAATAAATCTATTTCTCCATTTAACTTTGTGATTTGCCCTTCAAGTCCAGTAATTTCTTTTTCCTTTTCCTTAAGTAAGCTAACTACTTCTTCCCAATTTGAAGTAAGTGCACTCGTTTCTAATTCCTCAATGCTTAAAGCTTTCTTTTCTTCCTTAAGCTCTTGTATCATTGATTTTTTTGGAGTGTACTTTTGTAGAAAGTCAAGAGCGGATTTAGTCTTTGATAAATTTTCTTCACACTTTACATAGTCTGAATCTAAGTCATCTTTTGAAAGACCTTGTAACACTTCATACTTTTCAAGCATTTCTTCATCTTGTAAGTTTATAAACTCAACCTCTGCGATACCTTGAAGCTTACGAAGTAATTCTTTCTTTTTAGATTCGAAAGTAAGTAAAGTGAATTTGTTCATCTTAACTATTGCCATGAATCTTCACTATCCTCTCAACGACTAAATTAATAGCATTATCTTTCTTTTCGCTAGGCATATTTTTAATGCCTTCAACTTCTTTTTCACCTTTTGCTAAGATTGGTTCTGCTTCCTTATTCCCTTGTATAGTCGCATCTTCCATTAGCTTAGCTTTAGTAGCTCTTGCTTCAGATAAGATTTTGTTGTACTCTTCTTCTGCTTGAAGTTTTGCGTTACTAACAATTTCTTTTGCCTTAGCATTTGCATTTAAAACTAATTCTTCAGCCTTAGCTTCAGCTTTTTTGATTTCACTAATTGCTTCTAATGCCAAAATATCACCACCTTTTTGACCAACTTTAATGTAGTATATATACAGTATTAAAGTATAATACTTAATACAGTATGTATTCAGCACTTTATATAGTATTGAATACTTTTTACTATTTTCCATTATACACTGTTCTAGTTATTTTTCAACAATTTAATTTTAAACTATTAGTAAACAAAGTATTTTTTTTATCAATGTAAAGGTTTTATTTTACTTTTCCTCTATTTTAGATAAATTTTCTAAAAAATTTCTTTAGTTATATCTATTACTTCACCTCCATTGCCAAATAAGTAGTAACTATTTTCTTTTTTCACTATATCTTTATTCACAAATTCGCTTATATTTATACGGAACTCTTCCACATGATAATTTTTAAAGGAGTAATGGGATCTAAGCTTATCTTTTATTTCTCCTTCTAATTCCTTAGTTAAAGTTCTTTCTAAAAATGCTGGCATTCCTCTTCTCTTATTAAAGTTTAAATAGTCATACTTAATTAAGTCTACTAAAATAGAGTTATCTCTTTTTAATATTTCCATATTGAAATCTAAAAATACTTTATAATACTCACTGTTTCCGATATTTCTATCAAAATATCCTTTTGAGTCAAAGAAATCACCTAATTTTAAGAAGAAATCAAATGGAGTTTCAAATTCCTTAACTAAATATTTTATTATGTTATTAAACTTTTGAGAATTATAATACTTATCTACCATTTCCTCAACTTTTTTAAGAACTAAAAGCTCATCATAGCTTATATCATTAGTCTTAAGTATTTCATATGGTGGATAAGGTGAATAAACCATTCCATACTCCTTAGCCTCTTCTCTCATTGAAGACCCTCTAAGTAGCTTTAAAAATCCTAATTGGATTTCCTCTGGCTCAATGCTATAAACATCATTAAATGACTTTTTAAATGATATGTAATCTTCCCCTGGAAGTCCTGCAATTAAATCTAAATGCTGCTTTATGTTTTTAATTTGAAGAAGCTCTTCTACCTTTTCCTTTATATCACTAAAATTAACAAAACGGTTAATACGAGTTAAAACATCATCATTAGTAGTTTGAACTCCTACTTCAAATTGGAATCTATCCTTTGGAGCATTTCTTAATAACTCAAGTTCCTTATCTTTTAATATATCTGCTGATATTTCAAAGTGGAATTGAGTATCTGTTTCCCTGCTAATTAAAAACTCCCATATTGCCATTGCAAACTTATGGTTACAGTTAAATGTTCTATCTACAAATTTAACTAACCTAACCTTTTTATCTACAAAAAATTGAAGTTCCTTTTTAACTCTTTCAATCTCTAAGAATCTTACTCCATGAGTAGTTGATGATAAACAATATTTACAGTTAAAAGGACATCCTCTTGATCCTTCATAGTAAACTATCTTGTTATCTAAATTTTCATCTTCTTCATAAGGGAATACTATTTCATTCATATTCATCAATGGTCTTTTTCCATTTGCTATTATTTCACCATCTTCTTTAAAATATAAACCTCTTATATCTCTTATTTCCATATTTCCAAGCTTATATTCTATAAATTCTCTATATGTCTTTTCCCCTTCACCTTCAATTATGTACTCACCATTTAATTCCTTTAATATGTTTTGGCTATCATAAGATACTTCTGGCCCTCCATAAAGTATTTCTATACTACTATCTACTCTCTTTATAAGCTCTGATAGCCTCTTTACCATTTCTATGTTCCAAATGTAGGTTGAAAAGGCTACTACATTTGGTTTTTCTTTTATAATTTCTTCTAGCACCTTTTCATCCCTATCATTAATAGAAAACTCCCTGATTTTACATGTGTAATCCATGTCCTTTGTAAATGCACTTAAATATCTAACAGCTAAATTGCTATGAACAAATTTAGAGTTTATAGCTGTAAGTAAAACTTTCATAATTTAATCTTCCTTTCACACTTTTCTAGCTTTGATAAAATGAATATCTTCCCAAAGTTTAGTTTCTTCTATTTTGTAGGATTTTTCAAGTATTATTTTATTTTCTTCTATATCACATTTAGAAATGGGATTTAAATTCTTAAATTCAAACTCTCTAATATTACCTGATGGTAGTAGTGCTCTTATTTTATTACTTATAACAGAACCAACATCTTTATTTATATCCCAAATACATATTTCTCCTCCAACCTTTAAGTATTTGGTTACTTCATCAATAAGTGCTTCTCTTCCATTTGTATTCCAAATCTTACTTAAATGAAAAAATATTGTGCAGGTATCATATTCCTCTTCTTTTAATAAATACCTAGTTTCTGTTCCTACATAATCTACTGAAAGCTCTTCTACAACTTCTTTTGATAAGTTATAAATTACACCAAAGCTTTCACCTATATCAAGAACATCACCATTTAGCTTAACATCTGATAAATTAAGTATTATAGTCTTTCCCATTTCATTTTCTCCTCCCACTGTAAATAGTATACATTATTATATTACCATTTTTTTGAAATTATTAATATCTTTATAAATAAAATAGATTGCTAAAATTTTCTTTAGCAATCTATTTATTAATTTAATTTACTTTCTTTTTACTTTTAAATTTAAATAATATTATTATAAATAATACTACTATAAATGCTATTGAGAAAACCCAAAATATCTTTGGAAGATTAAATATGCTTCCTGAATCACTTGATTGCAGTATATAAAGACATCCTACACTACTATCTAAAATAAAGAAGCTATCGTTATGAAACTTTATTTTTTCTACATAGCTTCCATTTCCTAGCTCAACTAATGGCTTAAGAATACGAGCATCATTTAAGGCATATAAAACCCCTTCTTTATTATCGCTAAATACTATAGTGTCTCTTTCAAATAATGCTCCTTCTTTATCTATAGCAAAACCATTTAACGCTGAAACATCACTATGCTGATAATATGGCTTTTCTGGTGTTTTATCCGGATGATTTTGAATTAAAAATTCTATTTTCTTTCCATCTGTAAATCTTGGTGAAGTTATAGGGTCTCCACCACTATAATCTGGCCACCCATACCAGGTTTCCTCATTAATAGTGTATATATAATCCTTATCATCCATTATAGGTCTTGGACCTCTATTTTCCATACCACCTATAATTCCCTTTATTCGTCCTTCGCTATCAATATCCCAACCTTTTATATTTCTAATTCCATCAGCATATAACTTAATTGCCTTATTATCTAAGCCATAAGTTATTACAGATGCATTTCCTATTTCCTTTCCCTTAACCTTTTCTGAAGGCTCTGTTGTAACTGCATAAGGTGAAAATATTCCTGTTGGATTTTCTCCAAAATTCTTTCCAGTTAATGTCCATGTGGTAGTTGGTACATCTTCCTTTTTACCCTTTTCTTCTACTATACCTGCATTAGTATTACTTCCTATTGATACAAAAAGCTTATTATCCTTATATAAAAGGCTTACATCTTTATTTTCACCTAGGTTTGGTATATTAGTAATTAAATCTACACTTTCATTAGTTTTTAAATTATATTCTATTACCCTATTATCTGTAGCTATAAAAAGCTTATCATCATGCCATATAATATCTAAAATATTAAAAGCACTTTCTCTTATAATTACTTCATCTTTTCCATCACTATTTACAATCCTTATAGTATCATTAAATGCTATGTATAAATTTCCCTCATCATCAAAATCAAAACTTCTAGCATCATCACATCCCTTTACTATTATGGACCAATCTATATTTTGATATGCTACATCTAAGTTATACTTATTAGTTAATTTAAAAATCCCAAAAGCAAAACTTACTATAAGTATAGATAAAACTAAAAATTTTAAAAACCGTTTCATATGTTTCCCTCCTTTTCTCCTTATGATTAATTTATATTTTAACTTCAATAAAATAATTCCTATAAATTAAATTTTGCTCTTTATTTCATAAGTATATTTAACTTTTATTTTTAAGTTACAGCTATATATTAAAAATAAGCTAGATTTAAAATATGTACTTATATTAGATAAACTTAATAATATTTCTAAAGTATGGCTAGTTAAAATCATATACTTTGCTTTTAATATCATATTTAACTTCTTTACTGAATAAATATAAATGTAATTTAAAGGAGTGAAGAGCTTTGGGAAAAGATAACTTTGTAAAAAATTCATTTTTACTTACAGCCTCAAATATTACTACAGGAGTACTAGGATTTATATTTTCAATTTATCTTTCTAACCTTATCGGTCCTGAAGGAATGGGGCTCTATGGACTGGTAATGCCAGTATATAATCTATTTATATGTTTAATGACTGCAGGTATAGTTGCTGCTATTTCTCAAGTTTCAGCTGTATATACCTCTAAAGGAGAACATAACAACGTTACTAAAACCATGAGAACAGTTGCAATATTCAATATAGTTTGGGCTGTTTTAGTAGGTATTGTTGTATTTTTATTAGCTCCTTACATTAGTAAATATGGAGTTAATGATGTTAGAACTGTAAATGCAATAAGGGTTACCTGCCCTGCCATGGTTTTAATAGCTTTATCTAATATACTTAAGGGTTATTTTTATGGTGTTTCTAAAATAAAGATGCCTGCTTTTATAGATATATTAGAAAAAGCTATGAGAATTATAATTATTGCACTTCTAATTTTTATGTTTAATGCTACTTCTATTACTGCTTTAGTTACCTTAGCTTATGTATCATTAGCTGTTGGAGAACTACAAAGCTTATTATTACTTTTTGTTTACTTTAAATATGTTTCTAAAAAAACACCTGTTAGCTATAACAAGCCTGAAAGAACTTCGCAGTTATTGTTTAATGTTTTAATAATTGCACTTCCACTTTGCTTAAATGGGTTTTTAGGAAATTTATTTTCTACTGCATCAACTTTAGTAATTCCAAGAAGGCTAATGGCTGCTGGTTTTGAATATTCAGTTGCACTAGGTATGATAGGTAAATTTACTGGAATGGCTCTCGCCATAGTAAGCTTTCCAGCCATTGTTATAACATCTATAAATTCGCTTATTATTCCTGATCTTTCACAAATGATAAGTAAGGGTGATTATTATAATGCTTCAGTAAGAATTAGAAAAGTAATGAAAATAGCCTTTTTACTTGGCTTAGCTACTGCTATTATTTGTAATATAATACCTAACTCCCTTGGAGAAATGTTTTTCAAACGAGATGACTTAGGGGGATATATAAGAATAGCATCATTATGTGCTCCACTTTTCTTCCCAGCTGGAACTATGTTTGGAATACTTAATGGATTAAATAGACAAGGTATAATCTTAAGAAACTCTCTTATAGTAGCTTCTGTAGAGCTTGTATGCTTATTTATATTTACTGGAATACCAAG
>NZ_JBOFYU010000187.1:0-10195 GCF_051654825.1 Clostridium sp. | reverse complement strand
AATAATAACTTGTTATTAAATAAATATAAAGTAACAATGATAAATATGGAGGGTGTATAATGATAGATTTTACTCTTCTTGGTATTGGTGGTGGAATGCCAATGCCTAATAGATTTTTGTCAGCTGGAATAATTAATTACAAGGGAAGAAAGATTTTAATAGATTGTGGAGAAGGAACACAAGTATCTATGCGAATACACAAAACAGGATTTAAATCTATAGATGTGATTTGTATAACTCATATACATGGAGACCATATAAATGGATTGCCTGGATTGTTAGGAACAATTGGAAATAGTGGGCGTATAGAACCTATTATAATAGTTGGTCCAATAGGAATAAAAAATGCAATAGATGCAATAAGAGTATTAATACCTTATTTACCATATGAAATAATAATTATAGAAAATAAAAAGGAAATATTACTGTCTATTAATAAGGAAAGCACAAATATTACACTAGAAAATGAAGATGTTATTTTAAAGTTGTTAGATTTAGATCATTCAGCTCCTTGTATTGGATATGCTTTTTATATTAAGAGAGGAAGAAAGTTTGATGTAAATAAAGCAATGAATTTAAATATCCCAAAAGTACTATGGAATAAACTTCAAAAAGAAAATAGTGTTATATATAATGAGATTGAATATAAATCAGATATGGTTTTAGGTGATAATCGTGAAGGTATAAAGCTTTCTTATATAACAGATAGTAGACCTATAGATGATATAGTAGACTTTATAAAAGATAGTGATTTATTTATTTGTGAGGGAACTTATGGAGATAGTGCTGATATAGAAAAAGCTATAAAAAACAAGCATATGACATTTGAAGAAGCGGCTACTTTATCTAAAAAAGGAAATGCAAATAGGTTAATTCTTACACATTTTAGTCCATCAATATTAGATATAGAAGATTATATAATTAATGCAAAAAAAATATTTAATAATGTAGAAATTGGTGAAGAGGGAAAGTGCATAACCTTAAACTTTAAAGAATAGATAATTAATTAAAAAGTATTTAACATAATAAAAGTTAAAATCTCTTTTTTAAGAATATTTTATATGATATAATGTAAAATATTGGAAAGAGAGGTTTTATGAGAAGGATATATAAAGCTAAAAAAAAGAGAACCACATATAAAAGGGAAAATTTAAAAAAGAAGGTTATCCATAGAGACAAGTGGTGGTTTTATATAGGGATACTGCTTTTACTGGTATTTATACTTTCTTTTTGTTATTATTTTAGGACGGATATAGTTAAATTGTATAAATTTAGTTATAGAGATACTTATGGTAAGAATTTAAGCGACGAAAAAATTGATGAGTTAAGGGATAACCTTAATATAAAAGATATAGTTTATGATTGGGGAGAAGAATTAGTTTATAACAATAAGCCAAAAGAGATAATATATCATCATTCTGCATCAAGTGAATGGAGTCCTGAAGAAATTCATGATTTTCATAAAGAAAAAGGCTGGAGTGGTATAGGGTATCAATTTTATATTAGAAAAGATGGAACAATATATAGAGGACGGCCAGAAAAAGCAGAGGGTGCTCATACTAAAGGCAAAAATAAAGAAAGTATAGGTATCTGCTTAGAAGGAAATTTTGAAGAGGAAAGATTATCAATAGAACAAGTAGAAAGCTTATATGAGCTATCAGTTTATATTAGTTTAAAATATGATATTGGAGATATAGTAGGACATAGAGAAGAAGGAAGTACTCTTTGTCCAGGAGAAAATTTTCCTGTAAAGTCTCTAAGGGATAAAGTTATTAAAGAAATTGAAAAATTTGATGTAGAAAAAAATAAAATTACACACTTATTAGAATAAATTAATAATATATATAAACACTAGCTTTAGGAGGATGTAATGACTACAGTTACAATTTTATCTCTAATAATAGGTTTGTTATTTATAATTTATTCTATAATAACTTTTAAAGCTAATGGAATATTATTTGATTTATTTGTTAGAGATGAGTTTATTAAAAAATCATATATAAGTAAAGTTAAAATAATTTCTGGGCTATTAACTGCTTTGATTTCATTTATCTTTGCATATTATAGTTATTATAATTTAATTGAAGGTTTTTTTATTATATTTCTTCCATTTGTATATATAATATCAAGAAGAATTTTTATTATAATATATGAATATGTAGATATAAGAAAATTAAAGTAGTAATATTAAAAATAGAATCATTTTGAGATGATTCTATTTTAATATAAACTTTAACTAGCATTAAGTTTATAGAGAGTATATAATGAGATGATACACTAAATTAAAAGGAGAAACATATGAAAAATTTTGAAATGCTTAATTTAAATTCAAATATAGTAAATGGTCTTAGTAAACAAGGAATAACAGAACCGACTGAAATTCAAGAAAAGGCAATTCCAGAAGTTCTTTTAAATAAGGATGTAATAGGAGAAGCTCATACAGGTAGTGGGAAAACTTTAGCTTATTTAGCTCCGATTTTTGAAAAAATAAATACTGAAAAAAGAGAAATGCAAGTATTAGTTTTAGCACCAACTCATGAGCTAGTTATGCAAATAGAAGATCAAGTTAAGATTTTAGCTGAAAATTCAGAAATGGCAGTTACATCATTACCTATAATAGGTGATGTAAATATAGATAAACAAATAAAGAGAATTAAAGATACAAAACCACATATAATTGTAGGTTCAACAGGAAGAGTTTTAGATTTAATTAGAAAGAAAAAAATAACTGCACATACTATAAAAACAATAGTTATAGATGAAGCAGATAATCTTTTTGATAAAAATAATTCTAAGGTTGTATTAGATGTAATAAAAACAACTATGAGAGATAGACAGCTTATGGCATTTTCAGCGACTATAAGTGAAAATACTATGAATATAGCTAAAGAGTTAATGAAGGATCCTGTTGTAATTAAGTCTAAAAGCAAGGCATCTTTAAATCCTAATATTACTCATATGTATATAGAAGGAGAAAGAAGAGATAAGTTTGAAATTTTAAGAAAGCTTATAGCAGCAGTAAATCCAGATAAGGCTATGGTATTTGTAAATAATAGTACTGAAATAGAAATGATAACTCATAAGCTTAATTATCATTCAAAACCAGCATTTAATATTTCATCACATATTTCAAAAGAGGAAAGACAAAGATCATTAGAAAGCTTTAGAAATGGGAAAATAAATATTTTAGTTTCATCAGATATAAGTGCAAGAGGTTTAGATATTCAAGGTATAACTCATGTCTTTAATTTAGATTTCCCTGTTAATGCTAATGATTACTTACATAGAGCAGGTAGATCGGCAAGAGGAATAAAGCAAGGTGTTACTATTTCGATAGCAACAGGAAAAGATCTAGCTGGAATAAGAGTTTATGAAAGAGAATTTAATATAAAAATGCATAAAATGAAGGTTTATGAAGGTAAATTAATGCATGCTAAATAAAAAAAACTCCGAAAATTTCGGAGCTTTTTTTTATAAAGAATTTTTATAGCTTTCTAATGCTAATGCAAGTTGATCAGGGCAAGAAGTAGTTTTATTTCCACATTCTATTCCTTTTAACTTAGAAATAGCCTCATCTATATTCATTCCTTTAACTAATACAGATAAGCCTAAAAGATTACCAGCACACCCTCTAACAAATTCAACATTTTGAATCTTATTTTCTTCTACAGATATATGTATTTCAGTTGAACAAACTCCACTTGTTTTATAAACGAACATATTTATCCCTCCAATGTAGTATTCTATAGTATTATATATTGGATATGACAATAAGTGAAGTGAATTTGTAGAAAAATGTACAAAAAAATAAATAATTGTTCCATTAAAGTAAAACTAGCATATATTAAGAGTATAATTAGTTTTTTACTGAATGGAGGTGCAGCGTTATGAAGTCAATACTTGTTTGTAATACAGGAAGTGATTCAATTTCAAAGATTAATTTATTAGATTATTCCGTAGAGAGTTTGCCCCTAAGGTTTAGTGAAAAACAAAGAGGGCCTCAAGGGTTATATACTTGTAATGATAATATATATGTAACTAATAGTTATGACAATTCAGTATCTATTATAAATAGTAATAGTTTTAAAGAAGAAGCTTCTATATATATAGGTCCATCACCAAGTGATATTGTTTATATAGATAAAAAACTTTATATAGCATGTAGCGAATCAAATACAATAGTAGTATATGATTTATTAGAAGATAGAATAATTCTAGAAATACCTATAGATATGTGGCCACAAAAAATTGCATTAGATGAGGAAAAAAGTCTTCTTTTTGTATCTAATTTACTTTCACACAATATATCAGTTATTGATATAAAGTCTAATACTATAATTAGAAATATTTTAGCAGGAGAAAATCCTACTAAAATAAGGGTATCTAATAATAAAAAAATGCTTTTTATATGTGAAAGTTGTATTAGTGAGGAATCAAATGGTTTTATAGAAATTTACTCCTTAGAGGATTATAAGTCTATAAAGAGGATAGAGGTTGGAAAATACCCAGTTGATATGTGGGAAGACAATGAAAGTTTATATATAAGTAATTTAAATGATGGAACGATAAGTGTAATAAATCTGCAAAGCTTAAAAGAAGTAAAAAGGCTATTTATCGGAGGGATGCCTAAAGGAATAGTTAAATATGAGGAATGTTTATTTATAGCAGATTATTTAAATGGAAGAGTTTTAGTTATAGATTTGAAAAATAATAAAATAAAAGCCATAACAGTAGGAGAAGAACCTAATGCTATGACTTTGTATTAAGAATTATCACTAAATAAGGCATTCATTATTTTAGTATAAATATCAGATGGATCTGATTTCCATCTATTACACAGAGATACAGCTTGCTTTTTTGAAGGAACAGAAACCTTTAAGTCAATAAGTAAGCTTTCAGATTCTAGGGCTTGAAGATTAACAACAAATGTATCTTCCTTTCCTAAGGTATAATCGCTATGTATAGTAAGTTCTTTTTTTATAGAATCCATCATTGCTAGAAGGTAATCATCGATTATCTTCTTTTTCATTGTTGAAATTCTATCAGCAAAAAATGATAAAACGCTAGCACCCTTTTCAGTTATAGTTATAAGATTTTTATCATTTATAACATCATATTTTAAAAACTCTGAAGTTATAAGTTCGCTAACATATTGTTGAAGAGTAAAGTAATTTATGAAATTATTCTCTAAAATTATTTCTGTTAATTGAGCATTAGTAATTGGGTGCTTTAGTGATTTGATTACATAAAGCACAAGCAATTTATTTTCTGCTAATTCAGCTGAGTTTTCGTACATTTTTAAACCTCCACATCGAAAGTATCTATTTAATTATATCATAAAATTTATAAAGTGGAATATTATAGTCATTAATATTATTTTAAAAGAATATATATGATTATAATTTAAATAAGGAGTAGTGAAAAGTGAAAAGACGATTTAAAGTTAGCATGATACTAATTTTATTGTTAGTATTAATGGTAACATCTGTATTAATGAAAAATAATGATAAATCAGTTGCTTTAAACATTACGGAAGAACAGCCAATATATAGGGTAAGTAGAGAAGATAATGTATTATCATTAACATTTGATATTAACTGGGCTGAAAATGATCAAATTTATAACATATTAGAAGTATTAGACAAATATAATGTAAAAGCTACTTTCTTTATTATGGGAGGTTGGGTTAATTATACAGAAGAAAATAAGGAAAAGCTTATAAAGATAAAAGAGAGGGGGCATGAAATTGCAAATCATAGCTATATTCATCCTATGTTTACAAAGATAAGTGAGGAACGGATAAAAAGTGAGTTAGAAAAAACCGATAAAATAATTGAAGAAGCTATTGGAGAAAAACCAAAGCTTTTTAGGTTTCCAAGTGGTGAATATAATAAACAAGCATTTAATACTGTTACAAGTCTTGGATATAAATGTATTCAATGGGATGTTGATTCTGTAGATTGGAAGGAATCGGGAGCAGAAACTGAATATCAACGTGTTATAAAGAAAGCTAAATCAGGATCTATCTTGTTATTTCATAACAATGCAAAATATACACCTGAAAATTTAGATAAAATTATACCTAAGTTCCAAAATGAAGGGTATAAGTTTATACCTGTTGGAGAATTAATCTATATGGATGATTATTATACTGATGAGTCTGGAGAACAAAGAAAAAAATAAATATTCAAAAAATATTGAAAAATAGCTATGATATGTATTATAATGGAAATATATCTTATGGGGTAGAAAAAAATGGAATTTATTAAAAAATAATTACTAAGGGAGAGAGGGGTTATGATGGACAACTTGATGTTAAATAATAAAATTTATTTAGAGGGTACAGTAATTTCAGATTTGGAATTTAGTCATGAAATGTATGGTGAAGGGTTCTATACATTTTCAGTTGAGGTAATGAGATTAAGTGATTCAGTAGATATATTAAATATCACTGTTTCAGAAAGGTTAATTGCTAATATGGATCTTTCAATTGGAAAGGATATAATTATAGAAGGGCAATTAAGATCTTATAACAAATTTGTAGATGGTTCTAATAAGTTAATTTTAACTGTATTTGCAAGAAATATTGAGCCATGTATAGAAAGAAGTAAAAATCCTAATGAAATATTCCTTGATGGATATATATGTAAGGAACCGGTTTACAGAACTACTCCATTTGGAAGAGAAATTGCTGATGTATTACTAGCTGTTAATAGAGCTTATAATAAATCAGATTATATTCCAACTATTGCATGGGGAAGAAATTCAAGATTTTGTCAAACTTTAGAAGTTGGAGACAATATTAAGGTTTGGGGAAGACTTCAAAGTAGAGAATATCAAAAGAAAGTAAATGAAACTGATGTTATTAAAAAGATTGCATATGAGGTATCTATTTCTAAAATGGAAAAAGTAGCTGAAGAAGATCAACTTGATATTGATCATATTGTAAGTGAAGAAGGTGCCGTTTAAAATAAAAGAAGCTCTATTTATAGAGCTTCTTTTATTTTTGGCTATGTTTTAAACTTGTGTTTATATAACTCATATTATGAGTTAAGAAGTAAGAATGAAAAAGGAATAGTTTTGGTAACTATTCACTTTTACTTATTCACTATTAATTAAACTTGTTTACTCGTAATATTTATGAAACATTACAATATGAACATTGATTTATAACATAGGCTTATTTTTTATATTAAATAAGTATTTATAGGGTTTGCTTTGTAGAATTTACATAATAAAAGAATTTATATTTTAAAAATTTATGACAAAAATTAAAAAAATATTATTTCTAAACTTTAAATTTGTTTATGTGAAACGGACAAAATTTAAGATATGTGTATAATTATCCAATTTATCAAAAAAATAATCAAATATTATTTTTGTAAATTTATAATAATATAAAAATTGAAGGAAATCATAAATAGCTTGCAAAGAATGGCTTAAAATGGGAATGAAAGCGTTTACTTAATTGAGTGAAGTCTATTGACAAAGTGTTTATAAACGGTATTTTATATTATCATATTATCAATATAAAGAATAAAAATTTATTAAACAATATTGACAAAAATTAAATATATAATATAATTAATAATATCTATAATTTGTAAGTAAATGTAGAACAATGAATGGGGGTTATGAACAAATGGTAAAGTACATAGGGAAAAGAATTTTAACATGTATTTTGACAATCTGGGTAGTTGTTACCTTAACGTTTTTCTTAGTTCGTTTAATGCCAGGGGGGCCTTTCAATACTGATAAGATGACACCTGAAATTAAAGCTAACTTAAATGCTAAATATGGACTAGACAAGCCATTAGGGGAACAATATACAATTTATATGAAAAACCTTGTAAAAGGTGATCTTGGAGAATCAATGATTTTCAAAGGAAGACAAGTAAAAGATACAATTAAGTATTCAGCACCAAAATCTGCAAAGGTTGGAGGAGTTGCAATATTAGTATCATTAGCAGTGGGAATACTATTAGGAATTATATCAGCATTAAATGCAGGAAAGTGGCCTGATAGATTATGTATGATCCTAGCTACACTTGGTATAACAATTCCAAGTTTCGTAGTAGGGGCAGTATTAATATATATCTTTACTGTTAAATTAAAACTATTACCTGCTACTGGATTAAGTAGTTGGAAAAATTATGTTATGCCAGTTATAGCATTATCACTATCATCAATGGCATTTATAACTAGATTAACTAGAAGCAAATTAATTGATGTTTTAAAATCAGATTATATAAGAACTGCAAAGGCAAAAGGATTAAGTGGTAGAACAGTTATCTTTAAACATGCTTTAAGAAACTCACTAATACCAATAGTTACTTATTTAGGGCCATTAGTTGCAGGGGTATTAACAGGAAGTTTCGTAGTAGAAAAGATATTCTTAATACCTGGTTTAGGAAATGAATTTACACTAACAGTATTAAATAGAGATTACAGTGCTTTATTAGGGGTTTTAGTTTTCTATAGTACATTAATAGTTGTTGCTAACTTAATAGTAGACGTTTTATATGTAGTAATTGACCCAAGAATTAAGCTAGAAGGATAATAGGAGGAGGAAAAATAATGGGACAAAATTTTGATATGGACAAATCACTTTTTACTCCTCTAAGCGAAGATGAAAAAAAATTCGAACAAGTAGTTAGACCAAGTGTTGGCTATTGGCAAGACGCATGGAGAAGGTTAAAAGGAAATAAGGTAGCATTAGTATCTTTAATAGTTATTATATTAATAATAATTGCATCAGCAATAGTGCCAAGTATATCTAAATTTGCATTTGATGCTACAGATTTAAGTAAAACAAACCTTAAACCTAATGGGATGCATTGGTTTGGTACAGATGCATTAGGAAGAGATTTATTTGTAAGAGTTATGTATGGTGCAAGATATTCATTAATGATTGCATTTGCAGCAACTGTAATTAATTTGTTCATAGGTGTTATCTATGGAGGAATAGCTGGTTTTGCTGGTGGAAAAATAGATAACTTAATGATGAGAATAGTAGATGTATTATACTCAATACCAACTTTAATATATGTAGTTTTAATAATGGCTTCATTTTATGATCCTACAAGTGGGAAAAGTGGTATAGGAACTATAATATTAGCTCTTTCAATATCTTATTGGGTAGGAATGGCTAGAATAGTTAGAGGAGATATACTTCAATTAAAACAACAAGAATTCGTTTTAGCGGCAAGAACTTTAGGAGCTTCTAAAATAAGAATATTATTTAAGCATTTAATACCAAACTGTATGGGATCAATATTAGTTACAATGACGCTTTTAGTTCCACAAGCTATATTCACAGAAGCTTTCTTAAGCTTTATAGGGCTTGGAATTAATCCACCTCTTGCTTCATTAGGAACACTTGCAAATGATGCAATGGGAGCAATATATGTACATCCATACCAATTAATATTCCCAGCAGCAGTAATTTGTTTAATTATATTATCATTTAATTTATTAGGTGATGGATTAACAGAAGCATTAGATCCAAAGCATAAGAGATAGGGGGACAAGCGAATGAGTAAATTATTAGATGTTAAGAATTTAAGAACCTCCTTTTCAACACATGCAGGTGAGGTTCAAGCAGTAAGAGGAGTGAATTTCCACTTAGATAAAGGTGAAGCATTAGGAATAGTTGGAGAATCAGGATGTGGTAAATCTGTAACTATGATGTCTATTATGAGGCTTCTAGCTGATAATGGTAAGCTTGCCGGTGGAGAGATTTATTTTGATGGTAAAGATTTATCAAAGGCTACTGAAAGAGATATGGAAAGTATTAGAGGAAATGATATAGGAATGATATTCCAAGATCCTATGACATCATTAAATCCTGTTTTTACTGTAGGAGATCAATTAACAGAGCCAATAATTAAGCATAGAAAAATAAGTAGAAAAGAAGCAACTGAAGCTGCAATTAAAATGCTTGAGTTAGTTGGAATACCAAGCCCAGAAAAGAGAATGAAACAATATCCTCATGAATTTTCAGGTGGTATGAGACAAAGAGTTATGATTGCAATGAGTTTAATTTGTGAACCAAAGTTAATAATTGCAGATGAACCTACTACAGCTTTAGATGTTACTATACAAGCTCAAATATTAGATTTAATGAAGGATTTAAAAGATAAATTAAATACATCAATAATACTAATAACACATGACCTTGGTGTAGTTGCAGATC
>NZ_JBOFYU010000186.1:0-1882 GCF_051654825.1 Clostridium sp. | reverse complement strand
AAATTGAAATGAAAATAGGTGGTAAAGATTACTACTTTATAATAAATGATGTATTAGTTGTAGCTGAAGGAACAGGTATAATACACTCTAATCCAGATTTATTTAGAGATAAGAGTGCTATCATATGTAATATAGGTGGGTTAAACTCTACTTGCTTACAAGTCAACAATAGAAAAATAGTTCGTTCTAGCCCATTTAACTCAAACCTTGGTGGGAATATATTAGAATCAAACATAATGAATGAATTAAATAAAAATGGTAAATACAATTATCAATTGCACGAGATACAATTCTTATTTAATAGTAAAAATGATTATATAAAAGATGCTATAGATTATTGTAGCAGCAACTTATTAAATAAAATTATAACTGAGATGAAAGCTAGAAACTACAATGTTGAAGGATGTGAAAATGTTTACTTTGAAGGTGGAACTTCTTTAAGACTAAAAAAATCTATTGAAAAAATGGGATATATGGTGGTTGATGATCCTATTAATCAAGACATTATAGGGGCGCATATGTATGGGGTGAAATACTTTGCCAAATAAATCTATTTCTTTTAAGGATACTTACCAAGAGCAGTATGATTTCTTAATGTTACAAGATAACCCTTCTCAATTTGTATGTGAATTAATTAAGTCCTATATGGAAAGCGAAGATGGATTTAATCTTAGAGTAGAAAAAATTGTTGCTAATTATATTAATAAGAATTTCCAGTTTGCAGGTTCAATTATTGAAATGATGTCAGGTGTAAAATCATCTTCTAATTATATAGAAGAAGATGAAACATTTGAGGATTTAGATATAGAAGACCCTTGGTAAAAAATAAGCATAACAAAAGAGAGGATATTACACCTCTCTTTTCTTTATGTCAGATATATTTATTAGCCCTCTTTCACCAAGAGGTAGATTGTCTATTGCTTTTCTACTTTTCATTTTTCCCTTTGAGTCCCTTTTTATTTTATATAATCCAATATACTTTATTGTATCTTCACATATCCAACTATTGCTCATCCAATCATATAGTGAAACTTCTATCCAAATATCTTCTATTATTAATGATACCCATTTGCAATCCTTGAATTTACTAATTCCTTTTGATTTATAGTACTCTGTTGTGTCATACCATTCATTTTCCATAAAATCAATATATTCTTCCATATTTTTAAAACTTGGATTTTTAATATATTCCTTTGGTTCGTAGTGTCCACATATTTCACAGTTTCTTATTGATTCACTATATCCACCATATATCTTTGGATATAGTTTTATTTTATCGTGATCTATATTTTTACATTTAGTGTATTTCTCTTTGCCATTTTCTATCATACTTCTTGACACATGTTTACAAGTCCCACAAAACAATCTATTTCCTTCGTACATTATTATCCTCCTATAATACTCTCGATATATTTTTTATATTCGTTTTAAACTCGATTTTTCCTAATATTTCATCTGCTGCATATAATTCTACTACATCTTTTTCTTGTCCTATTATTAAGCAAGCTCTTCCTTTTAAATTTGGGTCTTTACCTATGTATATAACTTTATTATTATTCACTCTTCTCATCTCCTATTTCTAATACGTATCCTTTTAGTTGTTTTCTACCTTTGTTATTTACTCTTTTATAATAGTCTGAAGAACTTTCTCCTGGATTCCTAGGTACAAGCACATCACAAGCTGTAATTTTAGAGAAGTATTTATTGCTACCTCTATCCTCTACTACTTTAAGTCCTTCACCCTCTATGTATACATTAGTTCCAAAGTCTAGATGATTATTTGCTATCATTCCATCTTCTAGCACTTTACCTGTAGCAGTTATATTTCCATATTTTGAATTTTCTATTGCTAAATCTGAATAATACGATATTTCCATTGTAT
>NZ_JBOFYU010000185.1:0-7322 GCF_051654825.1 Clostridium sp. | reverse complement strand
CACATATTTTAGAAGAAATGGGACTTGAAGTAGTTGGTACTCATGGAACTACTGCAGCCTTAGCTCTTTTAAATGATGCAGTAAAAAAAGGTGGAGTAATGGCTTGTAGTCACGTTGGTGGATTAAGTGGTGCATTTATTCCAGTTTCAGAAGATGCAGGAATGATAGATGCAGTACTTAATGGTTCATTAAATCTAGAAAAACTAGAAGCAATGACAGCTATTTGTTCAGTAGGATTAGATATGATAGCAGTTCCAGGAGATACACCAGCAGAAACTCTGGCAGCAATGATAGCAGATGAATCAGCTATAGGAATGATAAACAACAAAACTACAGCTGTAAGAATTATTCCTGCACCAGGATGCAAAGTTGGAGATGTAGTAGAGTTTGGGGGATTACTAGGAACAGCACCTGTAATGCAAGTAAATAAGTATTCTTCTTCACTATTTATTCAAAGAGGTGGAAGAATACCAGCTCCTATACATTCATTTAAAAACTAAACATTTAAAAGCATTAAATAACTTAAATCCAATCATTATAAAAATATGATTGGATTTTTTACTTTTGGTTAAAAAAATAAAAGCATATGAAGGTGAAATAAGTATATTTAATAATCCAATAGAAAATGAGAATTATATTAAAAACAATATAGGATATGGCACAGTATCATAGTTGAACAAGTAGTTCAGATAGATACTGTGCCATATCTTATTTTGTTGATGATATATAGTTTTTTACATTTTCAAGAACTGAATCTTCTCCAACGTAAACAATAATGTCGTTAGTTCTAATTTTAAAATAAGGTCCTGGAGATAAGAAGTGATCACCATTTCTTTTAACAGCTATAATAGTAGCTTTCGTATTATGCCAAAAGTTAAGTTCACCTATGCTCTTATCAACAGCTATACTTCCTTCTTCTACAACACTTTCAAAGGGGATAATTGACCCTACATTTCTAAGTTGAGTTGCAAATTCTATAATAGCATTTAAGTTTTTTTCAAGCTTAGAATCTATTTCCTTTCTTTTATGTATAAGATTAAAGGTTTCTTTATTAAGAGTTGTAAAATCAGATTGAGTTTTAAATTTATTTAAAAATTCCTTTGCATTTGATTTTTTATTAATTATAATTCCACTTTTTTCATTAACTATAACAACATCCATATCCTTAAGTAGTGCAAGGGATCTTCTTATAGTTTCAGGAGATACATTGTACAAGCTTACTAATGTAGTTCTTCCTGTAATCTTACTTCCTTCTACAAAATCGTTATTTACTATTCTATGAGCAATATCTATAGCGATTTTGATGTAGTTTGGGGTTTTAGTTTGTTTTGCCATATATAAACACTCCTTTACATAAAAAGTTTATCATTATAATTATGAAATGTAAAATATTTATGTATAAAATATATAAGTTTTATTATGAAAAGATTATTAACTTTATAGATGAAAAGGAAAAGTTGAATTTACAAATTACTTGACCTATAATTAAAGCATTAGTTATTCTAAGGGGAATTTAATATGATTGACAATTTAGATTTAGAAAAAAAAATACTCAGAGATAAAAGAAATAGTATAAATGAAGAACTTGAAGAAAAGAGAAAAAATCAAAATAATATAGGAACTAAGCTTAAGGTGTTAACTAAAGAAGCTAAGGGAAGCTATAGTGAAGAAAAGGAAACAACAGAAAAAATATATTCCGTTTTAAAAAAGGATATAGAAAGCTATGAGGAAGCATTAAAGGTTCCTTATTTTGGTCGTGTTGATTTTAGAGAAACAAGGGGAGCAGAAGAAAGCATTTATATTGGTAAGCAGGGAATAACTTCTACAAAAGATGCTGAAGAGGTAGTAGTTGATTGGCGAGCACCAGTTTCAGATCTTTATTATAGTGGAACAGGTGGATATGCATACTATAAGGCTCCTTCAGGAATTATTGAAGGAAACCTATCATTAAAAAGAAAATTTTTATATAAGGATGATGAAATATCAGAGCTATTTGATGAGGGAATAAATGAAATAATTATAAATGATGCTGAAGGAACAGATTTAGTTGATGAATTCCTTAAAATAAACCTTGAAGAAAGCAGAGGTAAAAAGTTAAAGGAAGTAGTAGCTACTATTCAAAAGGAGCAAAATGATATAATTAGATGGCCTAAAAACCTACCATTAATAGTTCAAGGGTCAGCAGGTTCAG
The DNA here is from genome assembly GCF_051654825.1 of Clostridium sp. Classification (GTDB taxonomy): domain Bacteria; phylum Bacillota; class Clostridia; order Clostridiales; family Clostridiaceae; genus Clostridium. The sequence goes on along the minus strand of NZ_JBOFYU010000185.1, from coordinate 5,131 downwards.
GAAAAACTACAATAGCCCTTCATAGACTTGCTTATCTTTTATATAGATATGCAGATACTATTTCAGGAAAGGATATTTTAGTTTTAGCTCCAAATAAGCTGTTTTTAGATTATATATCTGAAATACTACCTAATTTAGGAGTTGAAGAAGTAAAGCAAACTACCTTTGTAGATTTTGTATGGAAAAGGCTTAAATTAAAGGGAAAAGTAAAAACTAAGGATGAAAAAATAAAGGAAATAATAGAATTAAATGATGAGGACAGAAAGACTTTAATAACTGAATCATCAAGGATAAAGGGAACTTTAGAGTTTAAATCTGTTATAGATAGATATATTAGTTTATTAGAAAGTAATTCTATAGATATACAGGACATAGTCGTTAAAGGCTATGTAATATTTAATAGAAGAGAAATAATGAGATTATACTTAAAGGATTTAAAAACTTTTCCTATAAATAAAAGAAAAGATGAAATAAAAAGGTATTTAGGATTAAAATTAAAGGAAAAGATTGAAATCCTATGTATGCAAATAGATATGGAATGGTCAGGGAGCATAAAAAATATAAGGCTTGAAATGCCAGATGGCGAGGAAAGAAGAAAAAAGCTAATAGAACTATATGAGCAAAGAGATGAAATTAAAAAGTATCTTAAAGCTAACACCAAAAAGGAAATGAATGAATATTTTAAAAGTTGGAGAGGAATAACATCTAAAGATATTTATTTAAATCTTTTTAAAGATACAGAGCTATTTGAAATAGCTACACTTGGAGAAATAGATGAGAAAGTAGCTTTATTTATGAGAAATGAAGCTATAGAAAATCATGAAAATGGTATAGTAGATGAAGATGATTTAGCTGCTCTTTTATATATAAACTTACTTTTAGAAGGAATAGAAGAAAAAGAAAAGTTTATGCATGTAGTTGTAGATGAAGCTCAAGATTACAGTCCTCTTCAAATTTATTTAACTAATAGATTTTCAAAGGGAAATTCATTAACACTAGTAGGGGATTTAGCTCAAGGAATTTATTATTATAAAGGAGTAAAGACTTGGGAGGATATAACTGAAGGTGTATTTAGCGGAAAAGCAACTTATATACAATTAACGCAAAGCTATAGATCTACAGTAGAAATTATAGATTTTGCTAATAATGCTTTAGAAGCACAAAATTTAGGATTAAAGCCTGCTAAGCCTGTTTTAAGACATGGTGAAAAGCCTAAAATAATAAATTGCAAGGATAAAAAGGAAAGCATAAAAGAAATAGATAACATTATAAAAGAAATAAAATCCATAGGAAAAAGCAGTATTGCTATAATTACAAAAAGTATAGAAGAAGGTAAGGATTTAGAAAAATTAATCAAAAAATTAGGAGAAAATAAAGCTAAACTTATTAAGGGTTCAGAAAAGGAATCTTCTGATGATGTGATTATAATACCTTCTTACTTAACTAAGGGATTAGAGTTTGATGCAACTATTATATATAATCCATCTCAAGAGAGTTATAAAGATGAAATACTTAATCAAAGACTATTATATGTTTCTTTAACTAGAGCATTGCATTTAGAATATGTTTTATCTATAGATTTATTAACAAGTATGATAAAATAAAAACAATTAATTAATAATAATTATTATTTCGGAGCAATAATGAGTATATAAAGGATACATTCAAATAATAAAGAAATTTAAACTTTGTTACGAATATATCAGTATGTTAAAATATTCATTGGAATTACTAGAATTTATTTAAATTTATATATAAAAAAATATATTTGGGAGGTAGTATTAATGGCATCAGAAAATTTAAAAGAAAATATATACTGGGTAGGGGTTAAGGACCCAGAACTAAGAATTTTTGATATAATTATGGAAACTAAAAAGGGAACAACTTACAACTCATATGTAATAAATGATGAAAAGGTTGCAGTTATAGATACGGTAAAAACTGGCTTTTATGATGAGTTTAAGAAGAATTTAGTAGAAGTTATAGGTGATAAAAAGGTGGATTACGTAATAGTTCACCATACGGAATTAGACCATAGTGGATCATTAATTAAATTAATAGAAGATTATCCAGAAGTTAAGGTAGTAGGTTCAAAGGCGACATTAAATTATTTAAAAAATATTTTAAATAGAGATTTTAATGGAGTAGAAGCAATTGAAGATATATCATTAGGTAAACAAACACTTCAATTTATTTCAGCACCTAATTTACATTGGCCAGATACAATTTTCACATATGTTAAAGATAAAAACTTTTTATTTACATGTGACTTTACAGGATGCCATTATAGCCCAGTTGGAAATATGACTGATAGCTTTGGAGAAGAGTATTTTGTAGAAATGAAATACTATTTTGATTGCATAATGGGACCATTTAAAAAGTATGTTAATCGTGGATTAGATAAGATAAAAGATTTAAAAATTGATTTTATTGCTCCAAGTCATGGACCTGTTCACACTGATAATATTGAAGGTATCTTAAATCTTTATAGAGAATGGGCAAAAGAAGTTCCTGTTGATAATAAAAAGGTAGAAATATTCTATATTTCAGCTTATGGAAATACAGAAGCTATGGCTAACTTTATGAAAGATAAGTTAGAAGAAAAAGGTTTTAAAGCTGATGTAACAGAAATTACTACATTACCATTAGAAGAATGTGCAGCTAAAATAGAAAGAGCTAAAGGATTTATGGTTGGTTCTCCTACAATAAATCAAGATGCTGTAAAACCATCATGGGATTTACTTTCAGTAGTTAGTCCTGTTGTAAATAGAGGTAAAGCAGCTTTAGCATTTGGATCATTTGGTTGGAGCGGTGAAGGTGTAAGAATGCTTACAGATAGACTTAAGGATTTAAAGCTTAAAACAATAGATGGTGGATTACCATTCTGCTTTGTTCCTTCAAAAGAAGACTATAAAAAGGCTGAAGAAGCTGTTAATAAGTTTATAGAATTAATGTAATAAAAAGCTGGTAGATGAATCTACCAGCTTTTTGAATTTATTCAATTATTCCTGAAATATTATTTAAGAAATTATTTTTAAGATCTAGTATTAAAATTTCGTTATTATACTTCTTAGAAGCTTTAATATTATGTACATTTAAATTTTCAAAACCAAAGTTTTTAAAATACTCTTCATTATATATGGTGGTAACAAAGCTATATCCTAATGCATGTGCTAGTAAAAGTCCTTGCCTTATAAGGGCCTTTCCAACACCTTGATTTTGAAACCTTTCTTTTACAGAAAGAAGTGAAATATTTACACCTGGATATAAGGTATCATTTTCTTTTATAAAAGTTTTTGTAAAACTAATATATCCTGTTATTTCTTCAATATCTTCAGCTATTAATGATAATTCGTTAATATAGCTAGTAGTAGTTCTTAAGTGGTTAATTTCATCTATTTTAATAGAATCCTTAAATATTGATTTTAAAAGTTCATCTATTAAAATATAATCATCCTTATTTTCTCTCCTTATTATCATAAAATTCTCTCCAATCCTTTTAAATATATTTAAGAATATAATAAACTATAAAATTCGTTTAAACAAGAAATAGAATAATTAATATAAATTAAAATAAAATTTACAAATGAAATAAAAAGTTTACTAGTAAATTTATAATAAATAGACTTATAATAAAAGGTAGAATTAAAAAAAGAGGAGATAAACAAATGAATTACATTATTTTAATAATTGGATTTGTTCTTTTAATTAAAGGAGCAGATATATTTGTTGATGGAGCATCAAAAATTGCAAAGAAGTTTGGAATTCCTGCTGTTATAGTTGGGTTAACAATAGTTTCACTTGGGACAAGCGCTCCAGAGCTAGCAATAAGTTTAATTTCATCATTACAAGGTAATAATGAAATAACAATAGGTAATGTATTAGGATCAAATATATTTAATACATTAATGGTTTTAGGTGTAACTGCTATAATTATGCCAATAATTATAAAAAAAGCTACTATACTAAAGGATTACTTAGTTAATACTGTAGTGGCAATAGCATTATTAGCATTTACATTTGGTGGAATGTTATTTGGTAAAGAACCTTACATATCAAGAATTTCTGGAATAATATTTTTAATTGCATGTATTATTTATACTATTTATTTAGTTAAGGTAGCAAAGTCAACTAATATAGAAGATGAAGATAAAGAAGATACTTCAGATGTAAAAATGACAAGCTGTTTAATTAAAATAGTAATAGGGGCAATAGGTGTTATTATAGGTGGAAAGCTTGTTGTAGATTCAGCTACTGCAATTGCTTATTCATTTGGAATGAGTGAAAAGCTAGTTGGACTTACTATAGTAGCAGTTGGGACATCATTACCTGAATTAGTTACTTCAATGGTAGCAGCATTAAAGGGGGAAAATGATATAGCCTTAGGAAATGTATTAGGTTCAAATATATTTAATATATTACTTATTTTAGGTGCATCTGCAACTATTAGTCCAATTCCTGTAGCTACTACATTAGGGTTTGATGTTATATTCTTAATTATTGTTACAATAATTCTTGGAATATTTATGTTTAATGGAAAAAAAGAAGAAACAAAGCTTTCAAAAAAAGAAGGAATAATTTTAGTTTTAATTTATGTTGCATATGTTGTTTACATAGTTATGAGAAATTAGTGAAAAGGCATTTATCCAAAGAGGGTAAATGCCTTTTTAGCTTTTCATTTTGATAATTATTGATAGAGTTATAATTATTTTGATTTATTTATGGGAATAGTAAAGAAGAATTATATTTATTAGAATGGAGATGTGATTGATGAAGGTAGTACAATCAACATGCAATTATTGTTCCCTTGCATGTAATTTAGATTTTCATACAGAGGATAATGAAGTTAAAAAAATAATACCTACTAAAGGATATCCTGTAAATAGAGGTTTTTGTTGCATAAAAGGATTAAATTTAGATAAACAAAACACTAAATTTCCAGGGAGTAATTTACCTTTATTAAAAAATGATAAAGGTGAATTTGAAGAAATTTCATGGGATGAGGCATATAAAATATTTGTAGATAAAATGACAGGAATTCAAGAAAAGTATGGTAAGGAAAGTGTTGCATTTTTAAGTACTGGGCAAATTCTAACTGAAGAATGTGCATTACTTGGATTAGTTGGAAGAA
>NZ_JBOFYU010000184.1:0-16669 GCF_051654825.1 Clostridium sp. | reverse complement strand
TTACTTGCTTACTACTTTTAAATCTGCTGCTATTTCTGAGTCTACTTTTTCACCATTATATATTTTTTCAGCTAATTGAACTCCTAATGCACCTATCAAATCTGGTTGTTGAGCTACCGTTGCTATCATTTCACCTTTTTCAATAGCATCTAATGCATCATCATTTCCATCAAATCCAATTACCATTGCATCAATATTGCTTGATAATATAGCTTTTGCAGCTCCTAATGCCATTTCATCATTATGTGCAAATACTACTTGTATATCTTTATTTCCTTGAACTACGTTTTCCATAACTTGTAGACCCTTTTGTCTATCAAAGTCTGCTGCTTGACTTGACACAAATTTTACATTTGATTTATTATCTAAAACACTGTGGAAACCTTCTCCTCTATCTCTAGTAGCTGAAGCTCCTGGAATCCCTTGTAGTTCTACTACATTTATATTTGCATCCTTACCTAACTGCTCTAATGCAAATTCTGCTGCCATAGCTCCACCTTTAATATTATCTGAAGCTATATGGCTAGTTACATATCCACCATTTGATTGTCTATCTAATGTTATTACTGGAATATTTGCTTCATTAGCTACTTCAACAGATTTTACAACTGCATCGCTATCTGTTGGATTTATTAATAAAGCTGTTACTCCAAGTTGAATTAAATCCTCTACATTTGATCTTTCCTTTACTGGATCATCTTGTGAATCTAATACTATTAACTCATATCCTAACTTTTCTGCTTCTTTTTCAGCACCATCCTTCATAGTTACAAAGAAAGGATTATTTAGTGTTGATAAAACTATACCTATTTTCTTATCGTTATCATTTTTAGAGCATCCCATAAAGGAACCCATTGCCATAACTGTTACTAGCCCTAAAGCCAATACTTTTTTCATAATCTTCATGGTATATCCCTCCTTGTAATTATGCTGATTTTTTTCTACTCTTTTTGTCTAATAATACTGCTATTAATATTACTAAACCTTTTACTATTGATTGATAGAATGGTGATACATTCATTAAGTTTAATCCGTTGTTTAATACTCCAATTATAAGAGCACCTATTAATGTTCCTGTTATTCTTCCTTCTCCACCTGCTAATGATGTTCCTCCAATAACTACTGCTGCTATTGCATCTAATTCAAAACCTGTTCCTGCATTTGGTGAAGCTGATCCTATTCTACTTGCTATAATTACCCCTGCTATTGATGACGCAAAACCTGAAATTACATAAGCAAGTGTTTTTATTTTAGTTGTATTTATTCCTGATAATCTAGCTGAATCCTCATTTCCTCCTAAGGCATATAAGTATCTTCCAAATCTAGTTTGTGATAAAACATAAATTGCTATTACTGAAACTACTATTGTTATAATTACTGGTATTGGTAAAAATCCTACTTTTCCATTTCCTATGTTTACAAATTCTACTGGTAATTTTGATATTGGAGTACCATTTGTAAATACTAATGTTGCTCCTCTAAATATAGTCATTGTTGCTAAAGTTGCTATAAATGCTTGTAACTTTCCTTTTGATATTAAAAGACCATTTATTAAACCTATTACAATACCTGTAACAGAAGCTGCTACTATTGCTAATCCTATACTTCCCGTAGATTTAACTATTGATGCTGCTAGTGCACCACTTATTGCTAGTGTTGATCCTACTGATAAATCTATTCCACCAGTTAAAATTACAAAAGTCATACCAACTGCTATTATTGCATTTACTGAAACCTGTGTGAATACATTAGTAATATTTGATAATGTTAGGAATGCTGGTGAAACAAAAGTAATCACCGCACATAATAGAACTAATCCTATTAGAGATTTATATTTAGATACAGTTTCTTTAAAATTAATATTCATGGTATTCTCCTCCTACCCTTTAATTCATTCCAACAGCTAATTTCATAATACTTTCTTGTGAAGCTTTTTCTCTTGATAACTCTCCTGATATCCTTCCTTCACTCATTACAATAATTCTATCGCTTACTCCTAGTACTTCTGGTAAATCTGATGATATCATTATTATTGCTTTTCCCATTGCTTTAAGCTCATTTAATAATTCATAAATTTCTTTTTTAGCTCCTACGTCTATCCCCCTAGTTGGTTCATCTATTATTAATACCTCTGGAGATAACATAAGCCATTTTGCTAATATTACCTTTTGTTGATTTCCTCCACTTAAATTCTTTATTAATTGATCTCTACTTGGAGTTTTTATCTTTATTTTGTCTATGTAATAATCTACATCCTTTATTGCTGCTTTACTATCTATAGACTTCCACTTATTCTCGTATTTCTTAAGATTTGAAAGAATCATATTATCTGCTATTGATAATCCAAGTACGCATCCTTCTTTTTTTCTATCTTCAGATAAATAACATATCCCATTATCTATAGCTTCTTGTATATTTTTAACTTCTAAAATCTTTCCTTTTATTTTTACTGTTCCTGAAGTTTTCTTATATTCACCAAATATAGTCTTTGCAAGCTCTGTTCTTCCTGATCCCATAAGCCCTGCTATTCCTAATATTTCTCCTTCCTTTACTTCAAAGCTAGCTTCCTTTACTCCTGCCGCTGAAGAAAGATTCGAAACTTCTAACATATTCTTTCCCTTACCAGTCTTTCTATATGGGAATTGATCTTCTATTTTTCTTCCTACCATCATAGAAATTAACTTATCATTATCTATATCCTTTATTAAGGCATTTCCTGCATATTTACCATCTCTTAAAACTTCAACTCTATCACATATAGCAAATATTTCTTCCATTCTATGAGATATATAAATTACTGCAATCCCTTTTTTCTTTAAATTATCTATTACTTCAAATAACTTCTTTGTTTCTACTTCTGTAAGTGCAGTTGTTGGCTCGTCCATTATTATTACTCTAGCATTTTTAGTTAATGCCTTTGCAATTTCTACCATTTGCTTTTCTCCAACATTAATGCTTCCAACTAATCTATTAGGATCTATATTGCATCCTATTTGATCTAAAAATAATTTACTTCTTTCAACAAGCTCCTTTTTATTTATTCTCCCAGTAATTTTTTGATATTTTTCATTTCCTAGGAAAATATTTTCAGCTATTGTTAAGTTGTTTAGTACACTCATTTCTTGGTGAATAATAGTAACTCCATATTCTTCTGCTGACTTAATTCCTTTAATATTAGCTTCTTCACCATCTATAAAGATTTTACCTTCATTTTTTTGATGGACTCCACTTAATATTTTCATTAATGTTGACTTACCAGCTCCGTTTTCACCCATTAAAGCTGTTACTTCTCCACCATAGGCTGTAATGTTAACCTTATCTAATGCCTTAACACCAGGGAATATCTTTGAAACTCCCTCCATTTTTAGCATTGGTATTCTTTTATCCATTTTAAAATACCTCCCTTTTACTAAAATACAACTCCTGATTTTAATATTATATTTGCATAAGGTGTTTGTTCACCTGTTCTAACAACTGCCATACATTCTTTTAAGTCTTTCTTCAATTCTTCATGAGTTATTACCGTTATTTTTGCTTCTCCAATTATCCTTTTTATTTCTTCATATAATTCTGGACTAACTTCCATAGTTTCCTTTGCAATAAGTACCTCTTCAACTTGAAGCTCCATTAATGTTACTTTTAAAGTATCTATAAATGTTGGAACTCCATTTATTAATGCTAAATCTATTCTTTCTGTTTCCTTTGGTATAGGTAATCCACAATCTCCTATTGCCAACATATCTGTATGTCCCATTTTTGAAATTACTGAACTTAAATTGCTATTTAATAATGGTGTCTTTCTCATAATTAATCCTCCCCGTAAGCTTCAACTACTTCTTTTAAATAAGGTATAGATGGCTCAGCTCCCTTTCTCTGAACTGCTATTGATGAAACTCTATTTCCAAAGTTTACTGCCTTTACTAATGTCTCTTTATTTATATTATTTACATCTAACTTTGAGCTTAAACCTCCAATAAAGCTATCTCCTGCTGCTGTTGTATCTATTGCATTTACTTTGTAAGCAGGTACTAATTCACAGAAGTCTTTTCCTATTACTGCCGCTCCTCTTGATCCTAAAGTTATTATTGCAAACCCTACTCCTGATTCTAAGAACACTTCTCCAGCTTTTTTTGCATCTTCTAAAGTTTCTACTTTAACTCCTGTTAAAAGCTCTGCTTCTGTTTCATTAGGAATTATTATATCTGTTACTTTTAAAAGTTCTTTATCTATTTTCTTTGCTGGTGCTGGATTTAAGATTGTTAGCTTTCCTAATTCCTTAGCCTTAGAGAAAGCTCTTAATGTCATATCCTCTGGAGTTTCAAATTGTGATATTAATATATGACTTTCTTTTATAGCCTCCATTGAATGATCTATTTCCTCTTTATTAATTGTCATATTAGAACCTGCAACAACTATTATTGAATTATTACCTTTTTCAGTAACCATTATCATTGCCATTCCTGTTGATTCATTTTTATCTTCAAAAACATATTTTACATCTATATTATCTTCTTCCAATTTTCCTTTTAAAATTTCTCCATTCTCATCTTTTCCAATCTTAGATATCATATAAACCTCTGCACCACTTCTTTTAGCTGCTACAGCTTGATTTGCTCCTTTTCCACCTGATATCTTTTCAAATGATTTAGATAAAATAGTCTCTCCTACTTGTGGTACATCTTTCACTTTCATAACTAAATCCATATTCATACTTCCAAGTACACATACTTTATTCATAAATTCATCTCCTATTATTACTTTTCTTTTAGTGAATCGCTTCACTGAATCGCTTAACTATATAATAAACCCTTTGAAAACGTTTTGCAATAGTTTTCTGAATATTTTTAATTAGTTTTTTAATTAACAAAGTCCCAGCAATAAATTTCATTGCTGGGACCCTATATTTTTAATTCATAATTAACTTAAATGCATCCTTTTCTTCTAATGGCTTAGAAAATAAATATCCTTGAATATAATCTACACCCATATTACTTAATTTATTTAATTGCTCCATTGTTTCAACACCTTCTGCTACTATAGGCAAGTCTAATGAATGAGATGAATCTATTATAAGCTTAATTAAATTGCTATATTCCTCTCCATTTTCCATTCCAGCTACAAAGCTTTTATCTATCTTTACTTCTGATAAAGGTAATTTAACTAAATAATTAAATGATGAATACCCTGTTCCAAAATCATCTAATGATATTTTTATACCTAGCTTTTTTAAATCATTTATTTTTTGTATATTTTCATTTATATTTTCTAATAATACAGTTTCTGTTATTTCTATTCCAATACAATTTGTATAAACACCAGTTTCATTAATTATATCTTTAATATAATCTATAAAATTATCATCCATTATTTGAGTAGATGAAACATTGAATGAAACTATTAATTTATTATTTGTATTTTCATTTATTTTTTTTGCAAATATACAAGCTTTTTTCATTATTTCATTTCCAATAGGTATTATTAAATCACTTTTTTCCATAATATTTATTATTTCCATTACTGGCAAATCTCTATAATTTTTATTATTCCATCTAAATAATGCTTCAAAGCCTCTTAACTTATTATCTTTTGAATATTGTGGCTGATAAGCTAACTTTATCTCATTATTTTCAATTGCATGACTTAATGCCTTTTCTATATTTAATCTTACGTTTCTTTCCTCTTCTAATCCATTTGTATAAAATACAAATTTATTTTTACCTGTTTCTTTAGCCTTATATAAGGCAATATCAGCCATAGTAATTAACTTACAATGACTTCCATCACACTCTTCATGATTTTTAGGGCACACAGCCACCCCTATACTTACATTTACATTATCACTATATCTCCCATAGCTTTCTATCTCTGAAATTTCACTTAATATACTATTTACCTTTAGCTCTATTTCCTTTTTAGGCATTTCATTTTTAAATAATATTATAAACTCATCTCCACCAAATCTAAAAATATAATCTTCTATACAAATTTCTCTTAATGTATTAGCTATTTCTTTTAATACTCCATCTCCTACTTGATGCCCATACGTATCATTTATTTGCTTAAAGTTATCTACATCAATTATAAGCATAGTTAATTTTTTTCCAATTTCTTTATTCCCTAAATACTCATATAAAGCTCTTCTATTTAATAACCCTGTATTTGAGTCTGTATATGCCTGCTTCTTTATTTTATTTTCAGCTTCCTTAAGTTGAGTAATATCTACTGTAGTTCCTACTATACCAACTACTTCATTAGCAATATTAAGTACAGGAGTTTTATAAATCTCAACACTTTTCTTTTTATCCCCTATCATTACCTCTTTAGTAAACTTATTAGATTGTTTAGTAGACATAACTTCTTTGTCTTCGCCTATTATTATATCTACTTCTTCCTTAGAATAAAATTCTCTTAAATTTCTTCCAATTAACTGTTCTACAGTTGTGTTATGTGTCTTTGCAAACTTAATATTTGCATTTACATAATCTCCATCTTTATTACAAAGCCATACCTCAAAAGGAATATTTTCTATTAAAACTCTAAACTGTGCATCCATATTTTTTATTTCTGTTGTATCTCTAGCTACTGCTACTATCCCAATAGCTTTATTATTTTCATCTATAACAGGTGATCTATATATATCAAATCGTCTATATCCTCTTTCTCCTGGAACAATTTCTTCAAATACACCACTTTCACATTTTCTAAGAACCTCTAAATCATTTTGTCTACATTCATCTCCAACCTTGTTAGTCCAAACATTTTTATGATTCTTTCCCTTTATCTCACTGATATCTTTTCCACAATGAATTAAAAATTCCTTATTTACATCATAGTAATGACTATCAACATCAGTAAACCAAGCCATTGAAGGTATTGCATTTAGTAATGTATTATATTTTAATTTTGTATATTTTAACTCCTCTTTCAAAGCATTATTTTCATCAATTATTTTTTCTATCTCGTCTAAATTCATTAATATCTCCTTAAGCAATCAGATATATAACTATTTCCCCCTAAAACAATAAAATATTATATATAACTATATTTTGCTCCTAATAGCATTTTAAATTTATTGTTAATTAAATTTTAAACAAATTTTTAATATTTTAAAAGTATAAATAAGGAAATAACCTTTAAAAACTTACTTTTAATTCTATTTTAAGTCATCTAAATCAAAAATCACCTAGCAAGTTTAATATTTTTACTAGGCGACTTTCATAATTCTATTTTATATTTAACTATAAATAATATTAATTAGCCTTCCATATAAGTGGATCCTTATAATAATTTATTCCTCTATTTTGTAATCTTTCACCTTGTTTTTCTAACCTTACTTTATATTCATCCCAATTTCTTAAAGATTTAGGTGTCCATCCAATTTCAGCATAACCTAATAATCTTGGATAAATCATATAATCCATTTGATTTTGCCCTTCTATTGTCTCAGTCCATAACGGAGCTTCTATTCCTAAAATTAATTCCTTTGGTGAAAAATCTGTTGGATTCCATTTATAAGCTACTTCTACAGGAATAAGCCCTGCCCAATCAAGCCCATATGGTGTATCCTTATTATACTTCATGTCTAAATAGGCCTTTTCTGCAATTGAAATAACCATTTTCATTTCTTTTTTTCTTGCAGCTTCATTTGAATCCTGCCAATTTTGTAAAATTACACTGTTATTAATTTCAGGAGATGTATCTATAGGATCCCAACCTATAGGCGTTTTTCCATACTTTTGTGCTATTTTAGAAACTCTTCCTACAAAGTAATCATAGTCTTCCTTTTTAGTACTTAAAGCTTCGTCTCCTCCTATATGTAGGTACTTTGATGGTGATATCTCTGATACTTCTTTAAATACATCATCAATAAATTCATATGTTTTTTCATCATTTGTCATTAAAGTGCTAAATCCTACCTTTATTCCTGTATATAAATCTTTCTTTTTACCATCTGGATTTAAGAAACCATAAGAAGCTAAGGCTGCATTAGTATGCCCCGGCATATCAAATTCAGGTATTATTTCTATATATCTATCACTAGCATACTTTACTAAATCTTTAAATTCCTCTTGAGTATAGTATCCTCCCTTTCCTCCACCAACTTGTGTACTTCCACCTATTAATGTTAAGTCAGGATACTTCTTTATTTCTAATCTCCAACCTTGGTCATCGCTTAAATGCATATGAACTCTATTAATTTTATATTGTGATGCAAGATCAATTTGTCTTTTTACTTCATCTATAGTATAAAAATGCCTTGCTACATCAAGCATCAATCCCCTATATGAATACTCTGGCTTATCATTTATTATAGATGCTGGAACACTCCACTCAACACCAGTTACTACTTCACTTTTTTCAATAGCTGATGGTAATAGCTGTATCAATGTTTGGACTCCATTCCAAATTCCTTGAGGTTTATACGCTGTAATCTTAATTCCTTTAGGAGTAGTTACCATAGTATAACCTTCATCTCCAGACTCTTCTTTCCCATCAATTGTAGTTAAATAAATATTTCCATCTTTTACATCACTAGATTTAATTATTTTAAGATCAAATCCAGTAGATGTTTTAATTTTATTTTTAATTAATTCAGCAATCTTATTAAGTTCCTCTGTTTCCTTATCTGTTTTTCCTTTTACATAAATTGAACTTTCTTTATTAAGTATAAATTTACCTTCCTTACCTTCATAGCTTAAAGGTTTTGGAATTATACTGTTACTAATATCATTAGCTGTTTTTGCAGATATTACTTCACTACTAGATTTTAAAATAGTTACTAAAGAAATAGCTACTAAACTTAAAATCACTAATCTTTTAAAATATATCTTTTTTCTATTTTTCATTAGTTTACTCTCCTTATAAGTTCTATTAATTCATTTATAGTATTTTAATTTCTCAACTATTTTATTACTTAATATTTATCAATCTAGAGGTATTTAAATTTAAGAAAGATGTAGTATTCTCTAAAACTATTACATCTAATTTATGATATAATAATATAAATATTGGAGGTGTTTTTATGAATGTTTATTATCCATTCAGCTGTAAAAGAACCTGCTCCTTTCAAAGACTATTAAAAGCAGCTATGCTTTGTCTGGAGCCTAATATTATCCTGAAAATGGAACTTATAAATCTATAGCTTTTAATGTTTGCTTAAATAGCCAGGAGTGCAACGAAAGAATAACTTCAACTGAAAAGCTTGAAACAATTTTAAATGAAATAAATAATAAAAAATAATTTTTATAAAAATACACTAAGGAAGTTAAATTCCTTAGTGTATTCCTGTTTATATAGAATTTAATATATATTTTTGAATTCCCTTTGCAACTCCATCATTACATACTGTATCTGTAATTTCTTTTGCATACTTTTTAACATCATCTGCGGCATTCCCCATAGCAATCCCACAACCTACTGTTGATAACATTTCTATATCATTTTTTCCATCACCAAAGGCATAAGTATCTTCTATTTTAACGCCTAAATGTTCTATAGCTTTTAATATTCCTGCTGCCTTGGTACTTTCTTTATAATGTATTTCAAGATGTACATTTTCTATACTATTAAAGTAACCATAATCAGGGTTGTCCTTTATAAAATCTAAACAATAATCTAATATTTCCTTATTAGGGCAAAGCATTTCAACCTTATGAATATTTAAACCTTCTATTTGGTTATACTTTTTAAAGGAATCTTTAGTTGTTCCTACTAAGTCATAAAATTTAAATAATTCTTCACTATCTTTCTTTATATAAGAATGCTTGTCATCTACTAAAATATAATCAATATCCTTATTTTCTAATGTAGATGTTAATCTTTTAATAAACTCATTATCTATTGGCTTACTATGAACAGTTTCTCCATCAATAATTACATGAGCACCATTTGCTAATACAAAGCCATCAAACTCTAACTCTAAAAGCTCTTTATTTATAAATGCATAAGGGCGTCCTGTTGCAATAAAAATATAACATCCCTTTGACTTTAAGTTTTGTAATTCCGCTTTAACATTAGAAGAAATATTTATTACTCCTCCAAATGTATCTATTAAAGTACCATCCACATCAAAAAAAACTGCCTTTTTCATTACTTCATCCCATCCTAACTTAAATTACTTAGGCTTTCTGCCTTTACTATACTATATTTTTTCTACTATTTTTCTTCAACTAAAGTTAGGCATTTAGATTATTTTTTCTAAACAAAAATAAAAATCATAGATTTTTTTGAAACTTTTTGACACTTATCTATCATCATTTATTTCTCTATCATCAGCTATTTTTATAAGATTACTTATATAATCAATATTACCTTTATAATCTCTTTTAAAAATACAACCATAAATCACATCCAGCATATATTGCATTGCTATATGTGATGAAAATTGAGATATCCTATTTCTAAGGTTTTCTTTATCACTTATATAAAGTTTATGCTTTATACTTTTTTCTTCTGATATGTTTCCAACTCTACCTATTAAAATAGTTTTTACTCCATTCTTATTTAATATATTTACTATGGGTGATACAAATGTTGCCTTTCCTGAATAAGATAAAATTAATGCTATATGATTCTTTTTAGATGCAATAGCTGTACATTGTTGCTCATAAAAATTCTTAGGACAGTTAACCATTCTTCCTATATTCCTCATTTTGTCTTGAAAGTTTTCTGCAACATTCATATTATGAGCTTGTGTATATATATCAATAATTTCAGCCTTATGTAATAAAATTACACACTTATTTAACTCTTCTATATCAATGGACTTATATGTATCCTCTATTGATGCTTCATATAATTTTAATAGCTTTTTTGCTATTACCCCTTGTGTATCATTATCATTAAAAGGAAAGTTTACATCTATTTGATTTTTATTATTACTTCCTTCTAAAATATCCTTTGCTAGCCTTACCTTTAAATCATTAAACCCATCTATTCCTATCTTTTTGCAAAATCTATGAATTGCTGATTTTGATACAAATATTTTTTCTGAAATATTTTGAATAGATGACCTTTGAACTTCTTCCTTATTTTCTAAAATATATTTAGCTAATCTACTTTCTAAAGGAGTTAAATTATCACAGCATTTAATCATATTTTCTATTGTCATTTTATCCTCCAGTCTATATAAATATCTTTTATCTTTAGTTAAACTTGTATATTTAATCTTCTATATATAAATCCATAAGTATTTCATCATAAAACTCGCCATTAATATTAAAGAAGTTTTTATGAATTCCTACTTCCTCAAAGCCCATTTTTTTATAAAGGTTATATGCTTTTATATTTCCTTTTCTTACTCCTAAGCTAATGTTTTTTATTACCTTTGTCTCCTTAGCAAATTGGATTAATGTTTCTATTACTAATGTTCCAATACCTAGCCCCCAATATTCTTTTTTAACAGAAATAGCTAATTCTCCATTATGAATTATTCTTTTTCTCATTGGAGTAGATATATTTGAAATACTTACAATTTTGCCATCTATTATTCCTAAAAGCATTAAACTATTTAAATTAGAATTTGCTCCTTCAATAAAAGCTTTTTCCTGCTCTATTGTTAAGTTGAATTCCCCTTCTCCAAATAATAAATTATCACTTTCTCCACCAACTACTTTTAAATATTTAATAATATTTTCTGCATCCTCAGAAGTAGCCTTTCTAAAAGTTATCTTTTCCTCATTCTTTAAAATAACCTCTTTAATTATTTTTTCTATTTTAATCACCATAATTGCCCCCTATTCAATCTAATTTTTAATATAAATTATACCACAAATCTTTTTATATTTACTGGTATTAATGTATAATATTACATAGGTAGGCTTTTACATCTACTTTAATATACATTCCAGGGGGAGACTATGAAAAAAACTAAATTAGCCATAACCTTATTAATTTGTTCATTATTAATAGGTTGTAGCCCTAATAAACAAGCTTCTTTAGAAGTCACTGATAACTTTGAAAAAACTACTTCTACAATAGTAAATGAATATGTTATAGATAAATCTGAACTTCTTAAAATTGACTGTAATTGGAGAAACATAACTAACATAGAAGCTAGAAATGAATCTGTTTCATCACAATATATTGAAAACACACTAAAACTAAAGCAGTTTTGTTTTAACAACTCACTTGATTTAACCTTTGCTCAACCTTTAGAACATAAAATTGCTTCTGAAAGAAGTGTTGATTCATCCTACGCGGAATTATTTGAAAATATTTCAGAAACAGATACAATACATTATTTCACAGATGAAGAAGGACTAAATATAGATTTTAAAATCTCTGTTTCTGATTCCTATGATGATAATTTTAGATCTATAGGTGGAATTTATACTGATATAGTATATAAAGCCTCCATAGAAAATATTGATAAGGATTTTAATTATGAAACTTCTAAGTTAAATGAATTTAGAAAAACTCTTTTAGGAGATAATTCTTCTTTAAATTTAGAAATGTTATCTGACTTTATAGTTGGATACTTCGAAGGTAGATATAATAGAGATATGAGGTTTTTCAACAAGATAAATGATGATTATTGTGAAGATTTTAGAATTCAAACTAATAACAATACTAATACTAGTAATATTTATTATAAACTTGTCTATGATCCAAAATTATAAATAAATAGGAGGATTTATATTTAATCCTCCTATTTATTTGGTTTATATAGAGCTTCTTGATACCCTTCTGCTTATTACAATCCTAAAAATAAGTTCTTCTAAAAATGTAAATATACCTGATGATATAAAGTATAACCCTAATGAAACTGGAGCCTTAATTGTTATTATTAAGCTCATAACTGTCATTACTATCATATTTATATTTGACCCTTGAGTTATCTTTACTGATTTTAAAAATGGAATGTATCCTATAAGACTTGGGAAGATTGATATAATGGTATAAATTATTGGTATTATAAAATAACTGTCTACCATTTTTAAATTTTCTACCCAAGGAATTAAAATAGTTCCTACTTCCATTGGCATTGAACTTATTGCAATATAAACACAGGATATTATAGGTATTTGCATTAAAGGAAGTAAACATCCTGTTAATCCTAATCCATTTTCCTTATATAATTTTTGTGTTTCTTCCATAAGCTTATTTTCATTCTTTTTATATTTAACCTTTAAAGCCTCTAGCTTTTCTTTTAAATCAACTTGTTTATACATACTCTTTTTACTTTTTATTGATAATGGAGATAAAATTAATCTTATTAAAAGAGTAAAAACTATTATACTTATTCCCCAATCCCCTGTTAATGAAAATATTAATTCTAAAGACTTTGTTAATGGTGCTAATAATATATCCATTTCTTTACCCTCTCTTGTTGTAGCTTAATTTATATAACTCTATACCTATTATTACTATGACTATTGTTAAAACTAATCCACCTATTATTGATGCACCTAAAAAATATGATTCTAATATTATTCCAAATGACTCTTTGCTAATAGTTTGAATTAGTAGTGATACTAAGAGTATTACTGCCCAAAGAACTAAAGAAGATTTTTTATCTATATCCTTATTAATATTTACAGTAAACTTCACTTTATGGTGAATAGGGACATTTATAGCTTGTTTTTTTATAGTTTCAGATATAAAGGCTACAAAAATTGCTATATAATTACTAAATAATAATTGACTTGCACTTATATTAAAGCCTTCATTAGTATTAAATATATTAACTACTATAAACATAGTTATAGAAGCTAATAACCATATTAAATATCTTCCTAAGGAATTAAGAATTAAATATAATTTACTTTTACTATCACTATATTCCTTTATTATATTTTCACAAAATTCCTTATAATCATTTCCTACTATAAAGGCTTTATCTCTATTTTCTATTTGTGCCTGTAATAACATATCTATAATTTGTTGCAGTACCTCTTCTCTTTCATAGCTTGTTAAGCTCGTACCTTGCATATATGATGTAATATGCTTAAACAAACAAAGGTTATTTTCATTTAAAGATTTCTGCTCTCTTAATCTAATTTTTCTTAATTTTAATGCTTCTAACATTTTTACCCCTCCAATACGCTCTCAACATTCTTTTTAGTTTTATACCAAGTTTCAATAAACCTATCTAACTCTAAAATCCCTTCTTCAGTTAAATAGTAATACTTTCTCATAGGCCCTAAGGGAGATTTTTTCATTTTTGAATATAAGTATTTCTTTTTTTCTAATCTAATTAATATTGGGTAAACGCTACTTTCTGATATTTCTTCAAATCCATAACTAATTAGCTTTTCACAAACTTCATATCCATAGGTTTCATCCTTTGAAACTATCTTTAAAATGCAACCTTCAAGTAATCCCTTTAACATTTGTGTGTTGTTTGACATTTAATCACCTACTTTGTAATACGTAATAGCTTATATCTAGATATTACCATACTACTACGTATTGTCAAGTAGTGTTCTAAATTTTTTAGTATTTAATTTATTAATACATAAAACCCTCTACTTTTTTAGTAGAGGGTTTTAAATATACTTTCATATAAAATTTTTATTTGCTAATCTTTTCTTAAATGAACCTTTGCTACCGATTCATCATCTGAGTAATAAATTCTATCTGCAACTAATGATTCTATAAAAAATAGAGATATTAAATAAATTTAATATCTCTATTAATTGTTTTTCTCTATTTCAAATACCTCAAGCCATTCTACTTCACTATTATCTATTAGCACCTTATATTTAACACAACCTAATCCCTCTGAATAATAACAGACCTTTACTACTTCATTTCCATTGCTATCCTTTTCTTTTTCCCAAGTCTTTACGTAAATTCCCTTTAGAGCTATCCCCTCTAAAATTAAGTTTTCTCCAACATCTACTATTTCTTTATTCTCCCATCTTGTTCCAACCTTTATTGGCTCTTTTAATATTAATTCCTCTGTACTATAATCCCTTTTATCTAGTAAATCCACATTATTTATTTCTTCATAATTTATATCACCATGATAAACCTTATATAATCCATTATCTTTACCTTCATAAACATTAACAAATGGTCCTTTTCCATTTACACCTACTACTTGATATTCTACACCATTACCCTTTATATAGTTTTCATCAGATAATAAATCACCACAATTATTTTTAGTTTTTAAACTACCATTAGGTATAAATAAATCTACTGATATATCTTCTTTACCTACCTTATCCTCTATTTTATTTATATCTTCTTTATTATTATCTATACTACATGATGGTATCAGAACTGATAACAAGACTAAAATTGTAAATATCCCTTTCCCTTTTATACCCACATACAAGCACTCCTTAACTTACTATTTAATTCCTCTTATATTTAATATGCATCTTTTTCCTGGAGTATTATAACATTGATTACATGATACGCATTTTGGTTTTTTTCTATCTCCACTTTCCCATTTATTTATTAAATCTGGTTCTGCTGTTAAAGGTCTTGATAATGAAAAATACTGTATATTAGAATTATTTAATAAATCCTCCATAACATCTAAATGTCTATTTCCACCTATTAAAATCACTGGTATATCAATTTCCTTTGCTAATTTAATAGCATAATCTTTAAAGTAAGATTCTTTTTCCTTAGAGCTTGTAATCTTAGTTCTAGCTGCACCTAAATTATTATCTGAAACTTCTTTAATAGATTCATTACCACCTGTAACCTCTATTGCATTAATTCCTAAATAGGCTAATTTCTTAGCAACATATAAGCTATCATCTTTAGTTAATCCACCTTCTTTTGTATAATCAGCTGAATTTAATTTTATTAATATGGGAAATTCTTTACCTACAGCTGTTCTCATAGCTTCATATATTTCAAATATTATTCTTCCCCTATTTTCTATGCTTCCTCCATACTCATCTTTTCTTTTGTTGTAGTATGGTGATAAAAATTGACTTAATAAATATCCATGGCCTGAATGTATTTCAACACCATCAAATCCAGATTCCTTAACTCTTTTTGCTGCGTCTGCATAAGCCTTTACTAAATATTTTATTTCATCCTTTGTAATTTCTTTAGCCCATGTACCAGTACATTCATTTTGCATAGTTGATGGACCCCATATTATTCTTTTTGAAATATTAAATTCTGTCATAAATCCACCATAAACTATTTGCATAATTATGTTTGATCCTAATTTATGAATCTTATCTGTAAATTCCTTATATTCAGGTATAAATGAATCATCATATATGCCCATCATTCCTGGGTTTGGCTTCTCATCCTTTGTCACAAATGCATATCCAGTTATTAAAGTTGATGCTCCCCCCTTTGCTAACTCTTCATAAATAGATGAAAGTTCCTTGGTCATATGACCTTTATCATCTGCAAGGTCTTCCCATAATGCTCCTCTAAAAAATCTATTTTTCATATTCATATCTAAAATTTTCGTTTTATCAAATAAAGTTTTCATATAATTACCTCCAAAGTTTTTTAAGTTCTAGATGTATTATATTTTAATTTTTTTTATTTAACTAGAACGTACTTTTTAGTACGTATTACTTTGAATTGACTATTCTAGTAAGCTTTTGATATTATCATAATTACAATAACAATTAAACAGACGACTGGTAATATGTCAAGATAAAAAATAAATAAAATTGGAAATTATCAAGTTTGTCTCATATAAAAAAGAGTAACATTAATAAACCTAACTATATTTCCA
>NZ_JBOFYU010000183.1:0-5713 GCF_051654825.1 Clostridium sp. | reverse complement strand
ATTTTTTATGGGGTGGAGCAACAGCAGCAAACCAATGTGAAGGTGGATATAATGAGGACGGAAGAGGACTAGCAAATGTAGATGTATGTCCAATAGGTAAGGATAGATCAGCAGTAATTACAGGTAAATTAAAAATGTATGATTTTGATAATGAACATTTTTATCCTGCAAAGATTGCAATAGATATGTATCATAACTTTAAAGAAGATATTAAGCTTTTTGCTGAAATGGGATTTAAGGTTTATAGAATGAGTATAGGATGGACTAGAATTTTTCCAATGGGAGATGAAGAAACTCCAAATGAAAAAGGCTTAGAATTTTATAAAGAAGTATTTAAAGAATGTAAAAAGTATGGAATAGAGCCATTAGTAACAATTACTCATTTTGATTGCCCTATGCATTTAATAGAAAAGTATGGTGGATGGCGTAATCGTAAAATGATAGGTTTTTACGAAAAGCTATGTAGAACTGTTTTTACAAGATATAAGGGACTTGTTAAGTATTGGATAACATTTAATGAAATAAATATGATTTTACATGCTCCATTTATGGGGGCAGGAATTTGCTTTGAAGAAGGTGAAGATGAGGAAAAGGTAAAGTATCAAGCGGCTCATAATGAACTTGTAGCAAGTGCTATTGGAACTAAAATAGCTCATGAAATTGATGAAGATAATAAGGTTGGATGTATGTTTGCAGCAGGAAGCGCGTATCCTTATAGTTGTAAGCCAGAAGATGTTTGGGAAGCAACTAAGGTAGATAGGGAAAGTTACTTCTTTGTAGATGTTCAAGCAAGAGGAAAGTATCCTAATTATGCATTAAAGGAAATGGAAGCTAAGGGTATAACTCCAATTATGGAAGAGGGAGACTTAGAATTACTAAGAAAACATACTGTAGATTTTATTTCATTTTCTTATTATAACAGTCGTTGTGTAAGGTCTGATGATAATAGTGATGTTGCAGAAGGAAACTTATTTGCATCAGCAAAAAATCCTTACCTTTCATATAGTCAATGGGGATGGCCAATAGACCCATTAGGATTAAGAATTACATTAAATCATATATATGATAGATATGAAAAGCCATTATTTATAGTTGAAAATGGCTTAGGTGCAAAGGATGTAATAAATGAAAATGGTGAAATAGAAGATGATTATAGAATAAATTATTTAAGAGAACATATTAAAGCTATGAGAGATGCTGTGAATTTAGATGGAGTTGAACTGCTTGGATATACAACTTGGGGACCAATTGATTTAGTAAGTGCAGGCTCAGGAGAAATGGAAAAGCGTTATGGATTTATATATGTAGATAGAGATAATGAAGGAAATGGAACATTAAATAGAAAAAGAAAAAAGAGTTTCCATTGGTATAAAAAAGTAATATCTTCAAATGGTGAAGAACTGTAGTAGAGTGAATAAGATAATTAAATAATTAAAAGCTAGAAAGATTAAGTTTGGGATATCCCTATGACAAGGGATACTGTAACAAAAGTCTTTCTAGCTTTTTATGTTATGGATAATAGTTCAAAGACTATCTAATATTTTGGAGAGTAATAATAATTTAATGCCCTTAGTTAATGAGTTACAAACTTTAGATGGAGTTTATAATTCTATAATAAATTAGAACTTAGTTTATGTTATTTAAGTAAATAGAATTTGAAATTTGAGAAATTTTTTCTTCAGAGTCTAAAATGTCATTAGTATACATTATAAGGATATAGGGTTTATCAGTTAGAAATAAACCTACATCATGAACATATTCTTCATTTGTTCCAACTTTATGAGCAACTAACTCATAAGGCAAGTATTTATCTAATCTATCATGAAAGTCTGTGTTAGTTAAAACTTCTATTAAGTGAGAGAAGTTAGGGTTATTTTTATTATCATAAATATATTTTAAAACTTCTAATTCTATATTTGGAGTAATGGTATTTGATTCTGCGTCAAATTCAACATCTAATAAATTATAAAGTTGATTTCTAACATTAGCATGTCCACCTAAATTTCTACCAAGCATATTAGTTGCAATATTATCAGAATAAACAATAGATAAATCTAATAAATCTTGTATTGATAGATCATAACCATCATAGTCTTGTAATACTCCAGTTCCTTCTTCATAATCTTCATATGTATAAGGAATAGTATCATTTAAATTTATTTTTCCTGTTGAAGCTAAGTGATAATAAATAACATTTAATCCAACCTTATATGTACTAGCTGCAATAAATTCCATATCTTCGTTAATAGATGCCTTTTCATTAGTATTTAAGTCATAATAAATAAAGCCTAAATTATCAGCCTCTTCACCTAAGAAAACCTTTATTTTATCTATAATATTATATTTATCACTATAAAGAATATTTAACCTATCTTCATAGGGTAATTTAGACAACTCATATATTTCTTCATTAGATAATTCTTGTTTAATTTTATTTTCAGATTGTAATATTTCATTAATGTCTGTTGAGGTAGCTATAACTTGTTGTTTATTTAAATTATTAGAATGTGAATTTGCAAATATAGTTAAAGTTATAGTTGAAAGTGCTAATAAACTAAATGTGCAAACTTTAAAAGGTGTTAATAGCTTCTTTTTCATTTTATACCTCCCAATGATGTAATTTATTTATATTAATTATAAGATTACTATGTAGAAATAGTATGAATCTATAGTTAAGGTAATGTGAATATTTCTTCATATTGAATATAAGAGATTACAGATAAAATTCAGTTTTTATTCATCTTAAATAAAGGGAATACCTTTAACATAATATCCATAGAAGGTTAGTAGTCACTAAAAAGGAAAGGAAGGATTGTAAGAGATGAATTTTATTTTTAGAGCTTTAAAAAGTTTAAAAGAAAGATTAGGAAGGACATTAATTATATTTGCTGTTATGTTAACAGTATCCTTAGTTACTTTATCAAGCTTTAGTATTAAATCAGCTACAGAAACAGCTGCAATGTTAGCAAGGCAAAAGCTAGGAGCACAAGTATCATTAACTGTAGATAGAGAAAAGCTAATGCAACAACAACAAGAACAAATGCAAAATAGTGGAGGAGAGCCAGGTAGATTTAAAATATCTATGACTCCAATTCCATTAGAATACTTAGATGAATTAAAGGATTCAAATTATGTAGTTAATTACTCTGTAACTAGTACAACAGGAGTTAACTTAGATGGGTTAACAGCAGTTGGAGCTGATGAAGAAGAGGAAACAACTACAGAAATGGATAAATTTAATCCTATGGGGGAAATGCCTGGTGGTGGAAAAGGCGGTTTTGGTAATCAAGGAGATGTTACTTTATATGGTATAAATAGCTTTGAAACTAATAATTCTGTAATTTCAGGTGATAGTACATTAGCATCAGGAAGAGAATTAACAGAAGATGATTTAAATAAAAATGTAATTATGGTAGAAGAAACCTTTGCAAGTGAAAATTCATTAGAGGTTGGAAGTAAAATTAATTTAGTAGATACATCAGATGAAACTAAAAAAACAGAAGTAGAAGTTGTAGGAATATATAAATCTACAGCAGAAGTAGATGAAATGGCTAGTAGAATGACTGCAATGTTACCATATAATCAAATTTATGCTCCTTATACACTAATAAGTTCATTTAAAGGTGATGAATATGCAAGTGCTGTAGATAGTATGGTGTTTTACTTAAATGATCCAGTAAATGTTGAAGCCTTTGTTCAAGAAGGAAGTAATACTTCAATTGATTTTGATACATTTAAATTAGATGCAAATGATCAAGCCTATGAAACTATGGTAGGACCTATAGAAAATGTAGCTTCATTTGCAAATACTACTTTAATTTTAGTAACAGTATTTGGCGGAATAATACTTGCTTTAATTATAATGTTATCAATAAAAGAAAGAAGCAGTGAAATTGGAATACTTATGTCCTTAGGTGAAAAACGAGGAAAAATAGTAGCTCAATTAATAGTAGAAGTAGTTTTAGTATTAGTTATTTCAATAGGAGTATCAGGAGCACTAGGGAATACAATAAGTGGAGTAGTAGCAGATAAGTTAATACAAAGTGAAATATCATCAACAGAAGAAAATAATATGGGAATGCCAGGAATGCCAGGTTCATCAGGAATGATGGGTGGAAGCCAAGGTGGATTTAAAGGTCAAGGTGGAATGAGTAGACCAGGTATGGGAAGTAGCAATGTAGAAGTAATTGATGAATTAGATGTAAGTATGAGTGGCAATGATTTTGGGAAAATGGCAGGATTATCATTATTAGTAGCAATTATAGCAACATTAATACCATCATTATCAATAATGAGATTAAATCCTAAAACAATATTAAGTAAGCATAATTAGGAGGGAATAAGTATGGCTGAAATTTTAAGTTTTAAAAATGTTTCATATTCTTATGATGGAGATTTATTTATTTTAGAAGGTGTAGATGTAACATTTGAAGAGGGAAATTTTTATACAGTAATAGGTCAATCAGGTTCAGGAAAAACAACATTTTTATCAATAGCAGCAGGTCTTGATAAACATAGATCAGGTGAAGTATTTTATAAGGAAAAGAGCATTAAGGGAATAGGGCTTGAAAACTATAGAAATAAATATGTTTCCATTATATTTCAAGGATATAATTTATTAAATTATATGACAGCCTTGGAAAACGTAACTTCAGCTATGTCTATAAAGGGTATAAAAACTGAGAATAATAAAGAAAAGGCATTAAGTGTATTAAAAAGAGTGGGATTAACAGAAGCACAAGCAAACCAAAAGGTACTAACATTAAGTGGGGGACAACAACAAAGAGTTGCAATTGCTAGAGCATTATGTTGTGAAAGTGATTTAATAATAGCTGATGAGCCAACAGGTAATTTAGATGAAAAAACATCAAATGACATAATAAAACTATTTAAAGATATAGTAGCTAAAGAAGGAAAAACAGTAATAATGGTAACTCATAATAAAGAAATAGCGCTAGAATCAGATGAAATATATACAGTGAAAAATAAAAAATTAATAAAAACTATTAACCCTAAAAAGGTAATTGCAATGTAAAATTTTAAATAAGCTATAGACTTAAAAATAATATGCTCTCTTTATAGTATCCAGTTTAAATAATAAAACTGATGCTGTACTGGGAGCATTTTTTTAGTATATAGCTTTATTTTATTAATTAAAAGGAGAAAATAACAGTTATCAAATAATGACTTATTACTTGTCATAGTGACTGATATTTAGTCATGATGAATTCAATTACTTTAAAAGGAGTTTTTAGAGAAACTCTTAGAAATTAAAATTGCTAGAATAGAAATGCCGGAAAATCAAATTTATATGTACCTTTGATTTATTTGAAGTTGGAAGACATAAATACACATTTGAAACAGCATGTAAAGAAGAGAAAAATATCAAATTAAAAGACGATACACATAAAATAATATTAAATACAAAAGGTATTATGAAAGATTTAGATGATGAGCTAATTGAGTTTTTAGAGTATATTGAGCATTCAGATGATAAAACTGTTGCAAAGACTAAGGGAACTTTAGTTAGAAATATTCATAAAAGGGTAATTGAAGTTAAAAATAATCCTAGTATGGAATATAGTGTAGCGAGTTAAACAGTATTTATAGTAATATAAGTACTGTTTTTATTTGAATAAATAACTAAGATTACAGAATAAATGGTAGTAATAAAAGTAGTTATTATAGTAAACACTATGGTTATTAAACAACT
>NZ_JBOFYU010000182.1:0-5967 GCF_051654825.1 Clostridium sp. | reverse complement strand
ATAAAGCTTAAATGATTGATTTTATCTTTTAAATCAGTTGGAACCGAATGACCTTTATTAGCTAAATAATCAATATCAATTTGTTCCCATACCCACATAGAATCTACTAGAGTCCCATCTAAATCGAAAATTGCAGCTTTTATATTATCCATATTGCTATCATCCTTTATATATTATATTTTAAGGTAATAGTATAATAAAAATAAAAAATAATCAACGAAATAGGAAAATTGAATAGGATAATATTAAGATATATTAATATAAGTATAAATTAATTAAATATACGAATATAATAAAAAAAACTATTGATTTGAAGTAATATAAGGTAGTAAAATTAAATAAATTAGTTAGCTCGGTTTAAATTAATTTATTTGCAAACGTTTACCAAATTTAGTTAGAATTATTTTTAGGGGGGAGTTTTATGGGATTAATAGCTATATTTAGCTACATTGCAATTATTCCTGTAGTATTATGCTTTTTTAAATCCTGGGGTATAAATGAAAGATTTATGGAGGCAAGTGATTATTTGGAAGGAAATTTAAATGAATAGACAAATAAAAAAAGCAAGGTAATCTACCTTGCTTTTTGGTCGGGGTGACAGGGATTGAACCTGCGACCTCATGGTCCCAAACCACGCGCGCTCCCATCTGCGCCACACCCCGTAGCACATAAATTATTATATAACGGATGTTTTTATATGTCAACAGTTTAAATTTAAAAATGTTGATTTTTTTAAAAGGGTGGATTAATATAGATTAATAACAGTTAAAATACCATTAAAGAGGTGAAATCATGAGAGCAACTACAATAATTATGGCTATAGCAAGTATAGGGTTTATAATAATTGCTTTAGGAGTATTAAAGAGTAAAAAATTAAGAAATGTTTTAGAGCAAAGTAATGTTTATAGTGATTCTAGTAAAATGTTAAAGTTTAATGGAATTTTTAATCTTTCAATCGGGATTATAGGATTAATTTTAAGTGTTTTGGACTATTTTTTCTACGAAAAGTCCAAAATTATTGTAATAATTTTTATAGTAGTTACTATATTAGGATCATTGATTCAAAGTATAATGGGAAAAAAATATAGAAATTATTAAAAGAACTATGCTGTAAAAGGCATAGTTCTTTTAATATAAGCATATATGGAAAAACGACTAAATGGTTCATATTGGAATTAAAATTATATAAAATTGTAATAAAAATAACATAAATTTCTATATTTTTAAGGCTAAAATTATTTAAAAAATACCTTTAGAATACATTTACATACAGTAAATATCCCATTGTTTTAAAATTTACCATTGTCCAAGCCTAGTATACGTGGTATAATAACTTCATATCATATTGGAGAGGGGGAATGGTCTAAGGACCAGAAAGTATATGAAGAAAAGAATTTTATCTGCTTTTATTGCAGGTGCTTTAATTTTAACTTCAGGTGTTACAGTTAATGCTACACCAAATGAAGAAGCAGTAATAGAAAACCAGAATAAATATGACGAAATTAACAAGAAGATAGAAGACATTCAAGGTCAAATATATAAATTAAATATGGAAATAGATCCGCTAGTAGAAAAGGTGGAAAGCAATAAGGTATTAATGCAAGACATTAAAGATGAGGTAGAAAATACTAAAAAGGAAATCGAAACATCTCAAGTTGAAATTGAAGATAAAGAAGAAGTTCTAGGAAAGAGATTAAGAGAGCTTTATAAATCAGGTGGACAAACTAGTTATTTATCATTAATATTTAGTGCAGAAAGTTTTAGTGATCTTATATCTAAAATAGATTCAGCAACTAGATTAGTTAATATTGATAAAAAAGTTGTAAGTGATTTATTAGAAAAGCAAGAAAAACTAGACAAGAAAATTGAGTCATTAGAAGTTAAAAGTGATGAAATAGCTAAAGTTAATGAGGAAACTACAAAGACTTTAGGTGAATTTGAAGTTAAAAGAGAAGAACAACAAAAATTAGTTGAAGAAGTTAAGACTGAATCAGCTAAATTTGATGAAGAATATTTATCAATAGCAGAAAGAAAGTTAGCAGAGCATGGATTAAATATATTAGCTACATCTAACTCAATAACTGAACTTCAAGATGCAATAAGTGGGTTAAGAAACCTTAGAGACAAGCAATTAAAGAGTCCTATTGTAATTGAAGAGATTAATAATAGTATAGAAGCTGCTAAGGTAAAGATTGATGATTTACAAGCACAAGCTGAAGCAAATGCAAACACACCTAATAGAGGTGATGGATCTAATGCTGGAACAGCAAGTGGGAATGCAATAGTTAGCTATGCATATCAGTTCTTAGGAACTCCATATATATTTGGAGCTACTGGACCAGATGCATTTGACTGTTCAGGATTTACTAGCTATGTTTATAGACATGCTGCTGGAATGGAAATAACAAGAACTACATATTCACAAATGGGTGTTGGTACGGCTGTATCACAAGGTGATTTACAACCTGGAGACTTAGTATTTACATATGGTGGTGACCACGTAGGTATTTACGTAGGCGGAGGAAGCTATATACATGCACCTCAAGAAAATGATGTTGTTAAGGTTTCACCAGTTACATCATTCTACACAGCTAGAAGAGTTCTTTAATTTGAATTTAATTAAATTTGATAAAATTACTCCGATTGTTTAACAGTCGGAGTTTATTTTTGTTTAAGCGATGATGTGATTTAAGAGTAACTAGTTTGATTAATTGTAAATTAATTATTGTTAGGTTATAATTATGAAAAAACATAACATAAAAGGATGATAATATGAATAGTAAGGTACAGTTATTAGAAGGAGAATCTATAGATGATTTGCAATTAAATGGACTTCATTTAATTCAAAAAAATGATGGATTTAGATTTGGAGTAGATGCAGTACTTTTATCTGATTTTGCTACTGTTAGAAAAAAGCACAGAGTTATAGATATATGTACTGGAACTGGTATAATTCCATTTTTAGTTTATGGAAAGTATAATCCTCAAAATGTTTTAGGTTTAGAAATACAGCCAGAAATGGTTGAAATGGCAAATAGAAGTGTTAAGTATAATGGATTAGAAGATAAGGTAAGCTTTGTAGCTGGAGATTTAAAAGATAAAAAACTTTTAGATAAGCTAGGTAAGTTTGATGTTCTTACAGTTAATCCCCCTTATAAATTAAATAATGCAGGGATACTTAATCCAAATGATAAATTAGCAATAGCAAGACATGAAATAATGTGTAATTTAGAAGATGTAATAATTGCTGCTAGAAGGTTATTAAAGGATAATGGAAGAATGTATATGGTACATAGACCAGAAAGGTTAATAGATATATTTGAGCTAATGAGAAAGTATAATATTGAGCCAAAGAGAGTAAAGATGGTTCAGCCTAATAGTAAAAAAGCTCCGAATATAGTATTGGTTGAAGGGCAAAGAGATGGAGGATCATTTTTAAAATGGGATGCTCCTTTATGTGTTTATAATGAAGACGGAACATATACAAAAGAAATAAATGATATATATGGGAGAGGTGAATAGTTATGAGTACGGGTAAGTTATATTTAGTTCCCACGCCAATAGGTAATTTAAAGGATATTACTTTAAGAGCTTTAGAGGCTTTAGAAAATGCTGATATTATTGCAGCAGAGGATACAAGACAAAGCTTAAAGCTATTAAATCATTTTAATATAAAGAAAAGCTTATTTAGTTATCATCAGCACAATGAGCAAGGAAAAAGCGAAGATATAATAACTAAATTAGAGGATGGTTTAAATATAGCATTAGTTACTGACGCTGGGACTCCAGGAATATCAGACCCAGGCAGTGTTATTGTTAGTAAGTGTATTGAAAGGGGAATACCGTTTGAGGTGTTACCAGGTGCTACAGCAATAACTACAGCACTTGTTTATTCAGGCTTAGATACGACAAAATTTGTTTTTAGAGGTTTTTTACCAAGAGAAAACAAGGATAGAAGACCTATAATTGAAGAATTACTTAATGTTAGAGATACAGTTATATTTTATGAAGCTCCACATAGGCTTTTAGATACTTTAGGATATTTAAAGGATAACTTAGGAGATAGAAAAATAGCGATTTGTAGAGAGCTTACTAAGTTACATGAAGAAATTTATAGAGGAACAATATCATCAGGAATGGAATATTTTGTTGAAAATAGACCAAGAGGAGAGTTTGTATTAGTTATTGAAGGTAAATCAGATAGTGAATTACAAGCTGAAAAAGAGGCCCTTTGGATTGATTTAAGTATAGAAGATCATATTTTAAAGGTTATAGAATCAGGTGTAGATAAAAAGCAAGCAATAAAGATGGTAGCAAAAGAAAGAGGAATACCTAAAAAAGAAGTATATAAGTATTCAATGGATATATAGTTAAATCCCCCTATAGTAAACTATAGGGGGATTTAATAAAGCTATTAATACTCTATATAAATATTAATTATTTCTTTAATTCAGCTAAACAGTTTTTACAGATGTTTTTACCTTTGTAATTAACAACATCTCTAGCATCACCACAGAAAATACAAGCTGGCTCATATTTCTTTAATATGATTTGCTCACCATCTACGTATATTTCTAATGCATCCTTTTCAGCGATATCTAATGTTCTTCTTAACTCTATAGGAATAACGATTCTTCCTAATTCGTCTACTCTTCTTACTACTCCAGTTGATTTCATAATATTTCCTCCTCAAAACAAGTTTCGACATCTTGCAACTTAATCTTACTAAATATGTAATTAAAAGTCAATATAAAAGAAAAATATTTTCAAATATTACAAATTTCTTATATAAAAAACTTCTTAAATCAAATATACTACCATAAATTAGAAATGTCAATACTATTTATAAAAATTTCCAATATTATAAAGAAATCTGTAGAATGGCTTGTCTACTAGCTTTAAATGGAATGGAGACTTTTGTTAAGTGTAAATATTAAAAAAAAAGCAATAAAATAAGCAAAAAATGTAAAAACAAAACTTCCTAAATGTGGATTTTTTATGAGGAATAGTAGTAGTTTAATTTAAAAAAATTAAACTTAAAAAAGTTTACTAAAGAAGTTTACACCAGAATAGGATTAAATTTTTAAATTTAAATTAATATAATGAATAATTTGGATTGAAATAGGTGAAAATAACTTGTAATAAGTTTATACGTACTATATAATAAAAATATCATAATATGTTAGTCAAAGGTGGATAGATAATGGTTAAAAAGATTGACACTAATTATATAAGTGAAGTGGCTGAAGAGATGTCATCTAATAGTATGATTTCTTATGATGATCTACCAAAGTATGATCTTTTTTTATCACAAGTTATAGATTTTTTAAATGATAAGTTTACAGAAGATAAATATACTAATAACATAGTTCAAAATTATATTAAGAGTGAAGTTATAACTAAACCAGAAGATGGTAAAAAAAGAGGATATACTAAGATTCATCTAGTTCAGCTAGTATTATTAAGTTATATGAGACCGGTTTTAACAACAGAAGAAATTAAAAAAGTTTTTAGTCTAGCTTTTAATGAAATCAATGATAGAACAGATGATATAATTGATTGGGAAAAGGCATATAAGATTTTCTCAGAAACTCAAAGCGATAGTTTTAAAGAGTTTTTAACTACTCCAGCAGTAGATGAGGAAAAATTAAATTCAATTATAGGTGAATTAGACTTAAACGAAAAGGATGAGAATAGCATAAGAACTTTCGTAATAGTAATGTCATTAATAGCTCAAGCAAGTGCTATTAAAAAGTTAGTTCAAAAGATAGTAACGGAATATCATTCAGAATAAAGATGACTCAGCTTATTGCTGGGTTATTTTTATTACCTAAAAATAATTTTATGGTTATAATAGTATATAAAGTATAACAGGGAATAGGTTTAGTATGGTTAGAGAAATTAATGTAAAGGAATCAGTTAGAGGCATAATTGAATATATATTAAAAAGTGGCCATTTAGAAAGTA
>NZ_JBOFYU010000181.1:0-3493 GCF_051654825.1 Clostridium sp. | reverse complement strand
TATATATGGATCATAAGTAAGTGCTTCATTTATAAATGCTAAAGCTGTCTTTTCTGATACTTGACTTCCACTTCTTAATCTATACATATTGTTATTTATTTCAGTTCTTAATCTAGTTGCTTCCTCTGTATTTCCTGATTTTTCAGCTAACATCATATCTAAAGCTATTTTATCATATTGACCTAAAAGTTTTAATTTTGCTAAATTTGTTCTACACTCAGCTAAAACATCTGCTGGTAATTCGGCTGTTAGCTTATCTGCCGCCTTAACCATATTATCAAATTCTGTGTATAAAGCATTTACTTCTTCTGATGCATCTTGTGAATTTAAAAGCTTAGACCATAATATATCCATAGTAGCTCTAACATCAGGTGCATCTCTTCTTCCTGTACTACACCAACTTCCATCCATTCTTGTTGAATGATTAGCAAAGGTAGTCATTTCATCAGCTAAATCACCAAAATTATTTCTTATTGATTTAAGCCAAGATTCTTGATAGTCATATTCTGCTGTATTCCATGAATAATCTGCCCCTGTGGAAAGTGTTATTACTGATAATTCAGCATGCTCCATAGGATTCATAGTAAAGAAATCTATTTCTCCATCTAGCTTTTTATCAGCACCATATATAGGTCCTAAAGCTAACTTAGTTTTCATATAATCTGTAACAGGATAATTCCACCATATACCCATTCTCTTTCCATACACTTCATTTACAAACTGTGCATTTGCTAAATCTATTCCTTCAGATACAACTACAGGTCCTGTCCACATAACTAATATATCTTTATCTAATGTATTAGAAAAATCACTAGTATACTTGCTTAAGCTTCCTATCCTTCCCATTGCTGTTGTATCATATTCTGTAGGAACTGTTATAAGAGGCTTTACATCACCCTTGGCCTTTACAAACTCATTATTAAATCTATTTAATAAATTAGCTTGCTTTACTCCACTTTTATCATTAATATCGTCAAAGTAAATTGCAAAACTTCTTACACCCATTTGATATAAAGATTCACATTTATTTAAAAGAGCTTGAAAATCTTCTTCTCCTTCTGTTCCATCAAATCTTATATCTATTCCTGGAGAAATAGCAAAAACAAAATCCACCTTATTTTCATTTGCTGTTTCTATTAATTCTCCCATTCTAGCCATTTCACTTTCTGGATAAGGTTGTCTCCACTTAGTCCTATGATAAGGATCATCCTTTGGAGCATAAATATAAGTATTCATTTTGTTTTCGCCATAAAACTCTATTTGATTTAATCTATCTTGATGAGTCCAAGGATTACCATAAAAACCTTCAACTATTCCTCTATATCCCATAGTTGGCTCATCACTAATAACTACTTCTGGAGCATTTATTTCAGATTCATTTTTAGAAATAAGCTGTGTTAAAGTTTTTACTCCATAAAAGGTTCCATCACCATCTTTTCCTTCTATGATGATTGTTCCTGAGCCACTTCCATCAGTTGCTAATACATACCCTTCATCCTTTAAGCTTTTTGTATCAGCAACACCTAATCTAGCTTTCTCACTATCCATTTCAGCTATATCATCATCTTTTTCTCCAATTATCAATGTAGTTGAATTATCATCATATTCATTATTTACTTCTATTTTATTTTCTGCTAAAAATTCATTTAAAATATTTACTGCATCTTTATCTGCTAATTCTAACCCTTTAACGTTTACAGTTTTAGTTAATGTTAATTTCCCGTCCTTTATCTCTAAGTTTCTAGGTGTAGGATTTAAATTAACAAGAACATTTTCACCTTTATTTTCAGTTCTTGCATCTACCTTTGTAATTGTTAAGCCATTAACTACAAACATACTTACCATAGCTGTAGCTAATATCTTTTTAAGCATACCTCTTTTCATTTTTACCTCCTATATTTACATTAATTACTCTCTCTTTAATGATACTCTTAATAAA
Organism: Clostridium sp.; assembly: GCF_051654825.1. Lineage (GTDB taxonomy): Bacteria > Bacillota > Clostridia > Clostridiales > Clostridiaceae > Clostridium. The sequence continues at coordinate 1,554 of NZ_JBOFYU010000181.1, read as the reverse complement.
TCTATATGTAAATATTTGGTAAATTATTTCATCATATTTTCTAATATTTCAGTTATTTTAATGTAATTATTTTTAAACTCTTTATTTATCTTTTCCATACTATCTAAAAAAACTACGTTGAAATAAATCAACGTAGCTTTAAATTAGTATATATTATTTTCTTTTTCTTCTAGACATAACTGCTCCAGCAGCTGTTAATAATCCTCCAAATAGTGCTAATGCGCTACCACCTACTACAGCACCTGTATTAGGTAAATTTCCATTTGGTTTAACTGGTTTATTTGTATCTCCTGGCTTTTCTTCATCACCTGGTTTATTTGTATCCCCTGGGTTACTTGGTTCCTCAGGTACTACTGGTTCTTCCGGTATTACTGGCTCTTCAGGTATTATTGGTTCTTCTATTGCTTCTCCAACAAATGTAGGTTTTATTTCAAATATTTCTGGTTTACCTATATTGTTTTCCCAAAGTAATTTCACAGCTACAATATGAGTTGGCTCTGAAAGATTAAACTCATTATATCCTTCTGTTAAATATCCTAGTTCTGCCCATTCTCCCCTTGAATTTTGAGCTGTTACCTTAGCTCCTGAAATATTGTCTGTTCCTTGAACCACTGTTATCTTTGATGATAATTTGTTGTCTAATATTTTATATACTAACTCATCTCCAGCAACTATATCTCTACTTGGAATATATGCAGAATTTAAGTTGTTATCTCTTGTATTTTCAGCTCTATCAACATAAGTTCCTTTTGCAGTTGTAGTTACTAAATATTCTTCCGTTAAATTATTTACAGTAAATTCTCTTACTTTTATCCAACGGTCTCTATATTTAGTTGATGTTGCTCTTAAATATCTAGCATTTAAATCTAAATCTTTAATTACTATATCATTATCTCCAAACTTAACATCAATTTTAGTCCAAGCTTCTCCATCAACTGAATATTCTAATATACCATTATTTATAAAGTCTTCATCATGACCTTGTAGTAATCTTATATCTCTTATATTCATAACTTTTCCTAAGTCTATTTGAACATAATCTCCCTCTTGTATAAATGGAGTTGTTACTAATTGTGTTCCTGTATCATAATCATCTCCATAAATAGCTTGTCTATGCGGTCTATCTGGATTAATAGGTCTATTAGTAGTCATTTCTATCTCTGGTCTACCTTCAGTATAAACCTTAAATTCTTCTAGGTTTATCTTTGTATCATTTATTGCTCTTATTCTAAAGTACTTTCCAGTAACAGGTTTAACTTCTCTAAATGATGCTCCCTTTGATACTTCTTGCCAATTCCAATTTCTATTATCTAAAGAAGTTTCTATTACGAAATTAGACTCTTCAATATTTCCTATAGCTTCAATTGCAACTACATTCTTTATATCATTTAAGCCTAAACCTATAGTTTCCCCTGCTTTTAATGATACTTCTCCTATATTGCTTATTGCTATAAATTCTTCATCACCTTCAACACCTTTTGTTATCTTAGCGCTTTCAGAATTGATTTTACCTAATGCTTTTTCTATAGTTTTATTAACATTGATTTTAAAGTC
>NZ_JBOFYU010000180.1:0-20749 GCF_051654825.1 Clostridium sp. | reverse complement strand
TAGTAGGTGCATTTTTAATAAGAATACCTGTATCATTTATTATGAGCAAAATAGAACCTGTCTCACTATTTAAAGTAGGGTTAGCAACTCCAGCATCTACCTTTATACAAATTATATTATGTATAGGATTCTTTATATTTTTATCTAAAAAATCATTACGTAACTTATCAATAAACTATTAAAAAGAATATCTATATTTATGTTTGTACAAACTAATTATGACTTTAACAAATAAGGAGTGTAAACATGAAGAAACTTTTAAAAGGTTCATTACTATCATTATTTTTGCTAACCTTTATTTTAATCCCTACTAAAGCACAATCCTTTGTAAGTGACTCTACTCAAGATTCACTATATAACAAATCTTGCTGTGACTTAAGAATGCAACAAAGAAGACTTTGGATTGATCATGTATCTTGGACTAGAAGCGCTATTACAAGTGACTTATCTTCACTTGAAGATGTATCTCCTGTAATAGAAAGACTTCTTAAAAATCAAGATGATATAGGAAATTCAATTAAACCTTATTATGGAGAAGATGCAGGAAATAAACTTGCTTTATTGTTAAGAGAACATATAGATCTAGCAGCTAAAGTCACTGATGCTGCTAAAGCTGGTAATAAAGAAGACCTAGAAAAATACAATAAGCTTTGGTATGAAAATGCTGATAAAATTTCTGAATTTTTAAGTGCTGCAAATCCTAACTATTCAAATAAGGTTCTAAAAGACATGTTGCATAAGCATTTAAAATTTGTTACAGATCAAGTTGTTGTTAAGTTAAATAAAGATTGGAATGCTGACATAAAAGCATATGATGATGGAGAAAATCACATGATTATGTTTGCAGATATAATTACTGATGGCATAATTAAGCAATTCCCTGAAAAATTTAAATAAGTAATATATAATCAAAAAAGCACCATTTTATGGTGCTTTCTTATTTATAATAATTCTTTTATTATTTCCTCTAACTTTTCAGGTTCATATGTTGGGGCAAATCTTCCTATTACTTTTCCATTTCTATCAATTAAGAACTTAGTAAAATTCCACTTTATATCATTACCTTCAGTTGTAAATCCAAGACCCTTAAGCCTATCATATAATCCTTTTGAAGCTTCATCCTCTTCAGCTTGTGATGCTTCTCTTTTTAAAAATTTATATAATTCTGAAGCATTTTCTCCATTAACATCAACCTTTGCAAAAGTTTCAAAAGTTGTTCCATATGTTAACTGACAGAAGTTCGATAATTCTTCATCACTTCCAGGTGCTTGATTAAAAAATTGATTGCAAGGAAAGTCTAATATTTCAAACCCTTTTTCTTTATTTTCATCATAAAGTTTTTGTAATCCTTCATATTGTGGTGTAAATCCACACCCACTTGCAGTATTAACTATTAACACTACTTTCCCCTTATATTTTTCTAAAGATATTTCCTCTCCATTTGTGTTTTTTACTTTAAAATCATATATCATAATATTTATCTCCTTTATTTTATAAACTTTTCTCTATATTTTCTTTAATAACTTGTTTTGGATAAAATCAATTTAATCTTTTAATTCTCCTTACTTTTTCTCTTAAGATTATCTATATAAGACACTGCTGATAAAGCTGCTATATTACCTTCTCCAGCTGCCTTTATATATTGATATGGTACTCCAACAATATCTCCTGCTGCATAACAACCTTCTATGTTTGTCTTCATTAATCTATCAACCTCAACATGGTTATCTACTATTTTTAAACCAGGAACTAACTGACCTGGTGATATACTATCTCTTAAAATGAATATCCCATCTGTTTCAATTTCACTATTTTTAAGAATAAGTTTTTTTACTGAATTTTCTCCTACTATTTCTACTGGAATATCCTTAATTATCTGAATAGAAGAATCTACTTCTATCTCCTCTTTATACATTGGTATGTAGTACACTTTTGATGCTATAGTTGAAATAAAGTTTGCCTCAGCCTCTTCATGTTTATTATAAGCAATTATTGTCACTATTTTATTTTTATATAATGGAGCATCGCATGTAGCACAGTATCCTACACCCTTCCCTAAATACTCTTCTTCACCCTTAAATGGCTTACCAAAATTAACTCCTGTTGCTAGTATTATCGAAGCTGCCTCATACATTTTGTCATTTACCATTAAAATAAAATTATCACCCATTGCATATATATTATTTATTTTTTCTTCTTTTATCTCTATATTCATAGCTTTTAAGTGATTAGCAAACTCATCCCTAATTTCTACTCCACTCTTACCATAAAATCCAAGGTAGTTGTTTATTTTATGTGCTTTTACTAACTTATTACTTATTTCATTGCTTCCAAACATAATAAATTTTTTATTTCTTATTTTAGCATTTAAAGCAGCTGATATTCCTGCTGGACCACTCCCTATTATTGCAATATCATATCTTTCACTCATATGTTTTCTTACTCCTTTCAAATAAATTATCTTAATAACACTTTGATATCATCTTCTATTTTTAAAGGTTTTACTGTAGGCGCATATCTTTTAACTACATTACCTTCTGAATCAATTAAAAACTTAGTAAAATTCCACTTAATATCTCTACTTAATAAACCTTTTTTCTCACTTTTTAAAAACTTATATAATTGGTGTTCATACTTACCATTTACATCAATCTTTTGAAACATAGTAAATGTAACTCCATAATTTAATGAACAAAACTCTTGAATTTCATCATTGCTTCCTTTGTCTTGACTAGCAAATTGATTACATGGGAACCCTATAATTTCTAATCCTTGATCTTTATATTTTTTATTTAATTCCTCTAGTTCTATAAACTGAGGTGTTAATCCACATTTACTTGCTGTATTAACTACCAATACTACCTTTCCCTTAAAGATATCCATCTTAACTTCTTGTCCATTCATCTTTTTAGCTGAAAAATCATAAAATTTCATATTACATATTTCCTTTCGTTTCAATATAGTTTGATTAAATTTAATTTAACTCAATTAATTTCTTTAAAATATTAGAACTTGTTATTTATAAGCTTAATTAGAAATCTAATTCTTATTAAGCTTATAAATTTAACAAATTCTTATTTAAATCTTAGTAATAATTTATCTAATGCTTTTTTTAATTCTTTTGCTTCGTCAATATTTCCACCTAATCTACAATACATTTGCTCTGGAACATCAATGATATTATCTTTTAGATTTCTTCCCTTTTCCGTTAATTCAACAATAACAACTCTATCATCTTTTTCATCTCTGTATTTAGTTACTAATTCCATTGAAAGTAACTTTTTTAAAACCGGAGTAAGAGTACCTGAATCCAAATGAAGCTTTTGTCCCATTTCCTTTACTGTTATTTTTTCATTTTCCCATACAACTAACATAGCAATATATTGAGTATATGTAAGGTTATATTTATCTAACATAGGCTTGTAAATTTTTATAACTTCTCTTGAAGCTGCATATAATGAAAAACATAACTGATTATCTAATTTTATTTTTTCATATTTATCCATAAAAAACATCCTTTTAATTTTTCTAAATTAAATTTAACTCAATTGATTATGTTTTTATTCTATATAATATAATCACTCTTGTCAATATAAACATTAATCTTACTAAAGCAATATAAATTATTAAAGTTACTTTGTTTATTTTAAAACCTCAACTAATATAAAAAAATAAGCACCATAAACATAGTGCTTATCTTTAACAATTCCAATTTATTTTTGCTTTATTAGGTTCATCTATTATAGCAATTTTAATTAAGGCTTCTTCCATACCATTACAAAACTTCTCAGCTATTTGCTCATAAACCTCTTCACTTGCATCAACTCCAACAGATGAATATGCTATTGCTGCTGATCCATAAAATGCAAGACCTAAAGAACTAGTCACAGTATTAATTGTTGTTGTGGTTGCCCCAATTGCCCTAGCAGCAGCTTGTGTTGCATGATTTCCCTCAGCTTCCCTTGCAGCTATTTGTGCTTCTTTAACAATTTTCTTTGCATCTACTAATTTTATCTTGCCCTCTAACCATTCATTAACTGCATTTAATGAATTACTTAAACGCTGATCATTAGGATAATCCTTTTCATAAATAGGTAATATATGATCCCTAGCATATTCATTACACCACCTAACAATTGTTTTTTTACTTTGAGTTTCTATTAGTTTCATAAGAGAAACTATGTATTGTGAATCTACTTTTCCAATCATTTTCTTAACTTTAGCCATAATTACTCCTTTATCAAATCTTTTATATTAACTTAAATTTAAAAGTACTTTTATAAATGTTCTTAGACACTAATATACCTATTTAAATAGTTTTAGTAAAGTAATGTCTTTTTCCTGTTATCGGATAATTTTCTAATACAAAAACTTCATTATATCCATGCTTTTTATAAAATTCAGGAGCTTGAAAACTAAAAGTATCTAAAAATGAATATTTACAACCACGTTCTTTTGCTATTTTTTCTGCTTGTTTCAAAATTTTACTTCCTATACTTTTACCCCTCAATTCTTCACTCACCCATAAAAATTTTATAAATAACCAATTACCATGAGTATCTCCAATTAGCCCAGAAACCTTTCTTCCTGTTTCATCTTTTAAATAAATACCTAAATCCCTTGGATTTTTATCCTCAATTCTAGCTAAATTATATTCTAATAATCCTTTTAAAATTGTATCTTCATCTTCTTTTGTAATTGTATCCTTAATTTCAAACTTCATTTTTACAGCCCCCTTTTCCCTAAAATATCTACTATTATCAAAACTATATAAAGCTATATATTATAAAATATACTTTCATCAGTATGTCTCTATAGCATTTAATTATAACATATTTTGTAAATCACACCTTGCTTAGATACTGTATTTTTAGATAAAAAATAGTAGATTCTCATCATACTTTGAAATCTACTATTTTTTAATCATATTAATAAAATTATAAACTAAATTTGTGCATTTAGACTTAACTGATATTTGTATTTGATTTAATAAGTTTATGTCTTCGTAATATCTTAATGTCTTGTAAACTTCCTTATTAATTTTTGAAAAAACTCATATTGAAAATATCCTATCATCTGCGCATTTAATTTGATATATTATTTTCAAATAAAATACTCCACTAATATACTTTTGGAGACTTACTTATGATACGGTTCATTCTTCATTATTCTAAAGGCTCTATAGACCTGTTCCAATAGCATTACTCTAAATAATTGGTGTGGGAATGTCATTTTAGAAAAGCACAGCTTATAGTTTGCTCTTTTTACAACTTCTTGTGATAATCCTAGACTTCCCCCTATTATAAATGCTATGTTTGAGTTTCCCATTACTCCACAGTTTTCTATAAAGCCTGCAAATTCTTCTGATGTTAGATTTTTTCCCTTTAAGTCCATTGCAACAACAAACATATTATCTTTTATTTTTGATAATATTAATTGACCTTCCTTATCTTTTATCTGTAGTTCTTCTTTTTCAGATGCATTATCTGGTGTTTTTTCATCTGGTAACTCAATAATATCTAGCTTGCAATATCTAGTTAATCTTTTTGAATACTCATCTATTGCTTGCTTTAGATATTTTTCTTTTAATTTTCCTACTGAAATTACTGTTATATTCATATTTAGCATTTTCTCCTCATATGTTAATTATAATTATATAGTATCATATTTAATCTGCATCAGTAAAATCTACTACATCAACTATTTCAGTATTTGTTTCAATCTTAGTTTTCTTAGGTAAATAAACTCTTAAAAGATCTGAATTATAAACAGCCTTTATTTTTGAGATATCTATATTTGGAACGTAAAAGCTCTTTTTTAAATCTCTTCCTGGTTGAACAAAGGCAACCATTGTGTTTGATCCATTACTAAATACTTGATTCATTTTTACTGTAATTTCTATATGCTCATTTTTATAATCTATATCTATATCCTTTTTGCTTATTCCAGGTAGTGTACCTTCTATTAAATACCTATCTTCATAATTCTTAAGTTCTAAATTCATTTCATCCAAGCCATCTATAATATCATTAACAATATCACTATTCATAACATTGTCTATAATATTATCTATTATTTCTTCATTATTTATTAATGTTGTGAATACTTGATTAAATATTGTTCCAAAGCTACTAAAGGCATCTCCTACTTGAGGCGTATTATTCATATTATTATAGTTATTTACATAACCATTATTATAATTATTTGAATAGTTGTTTTGATAATTATTTGGAGAGTTATTATTTACTCCACCTAACATATTATTTAATAGAAATGGAAGCATTTGAAACATAAAATTCACCTCTCTAAAATTCTTTACTATATATATTTATTTCTAAAAACCTCTTTTGACACAATAAAAAAATACTAAGAAGTTAATCTTAGTATTTCTTTTAATTAATATCCTAAATTTTCGTTCATAAAAATAACATGTATTCTATTTGAATTTCCTTGGCTTCTAATTACGGTGTATTCCCTACATATTTTTTCTTTACTTTTACAATCCATGCAATGACCTATTTCTGCACAAGGAGTTTTCTTATTTAATCTTTTAGCATTAGCAGGTGCTGACACCTCTCTATTTCGCTTTATAGCCTCCTCTAAATCCTTTACTATCTTATTAGTTCCTGCTATAACAATAACCTTTTCTGGTCCATATAACATAGCTGCAACTCTATTTCCATTACCATCTACATTATATAGTTCCCCCTCCTCTGTTATTGCATTAGTGCTTGTGAAATAAGCATCTGCTAAAAAGCTTTCTATATATATCTTTTTTACTTCATCATGAGTTAATCCTTCTTTATCTCTATCTAAAAAATTATATCTTCCACTTCTTAAATAATCTTTAACGCCTGACTCTGTTAAAGTCATAGAACCACCACAAGATACTAAAGCCCCTTCATTTACTAACTCATCTATCTTATCTATAAGCTCTTCTTTATTCTTTACTAAATACCCATTCATATTGTTTTCTTTTAAAGCTTTAATTGTTCTTTGTATCTTTCTTTCATATACCCAACTTATGTTATTATCCATAAACTCTCCCCCTTGTAATATTTACCATATAATTATAACAAAAAAAGTCTAACTTTCATTAGACTTTTTTATAATAATTTTATATTATTTTCCACAACATTTCTTATACTTTTTACCGCTTCCGCAAGTACAAGGTTCGTTTCTTCCTACCTTAGTTACGTTTCTTACCATAACAGAATTTCTGTATTGTTTTTGGATATCTTTTCTCTTTTCTATTGAGAATATTGAATCCCATTGTGGTAATGTGTAAAGGTATTCTGCTTTAGCATCAAGCATATTGTAATATAGTTTTTCTAAATCTATATCTAAAACTATTTGTTCTGTAGCAGTTAATTTTTCTAAATCATATGGGTTCTTTAAGCTATCATTAATTCCATCAATGAATCCCATTACAAATTCTATTGTTGTATTGTATTCTTTAGCTAAATCTTCTATTGAAGCCTTTACTGGCTCAGTGTGCTTTGCTAATAAATTCTTGTACATTGATGTTTCTATCTCAGTGTACTCATTCCAGAAAGCTTGCTCTCCCTTGTTCTTAACGTATTCAACTACCATATCTGTCCATTGTTTATATAAACTCATTGCTCTTTCTCCTTTTTTATACAAATGATTGATACTAAAATTATACTAATTAATTCAAATTTTTTCAAGTAATCCCTAATATTAATTGATAAAATTAATTCATAAAATTTATAGTTATTGTTTATTTTATAAAACTCCAAGTAATACTATAATTCAATAATATTACTTGGGTTATGTCTACTTGCCATAGAAAGTACAAGATCCTTGTTTTGTTCAATATTATTTTCTTGTAAAACACTTAAAACAGTTTGAAAAGCTAAATCAGGGTGATTATTAGTTCCACTTAAGTGACCTAATACAATCTGCTTGTTTTGTTGATACTTTATAAGGTCAACAATAGCTCTTCCACAATCTTCATTAGATAAATGTCCTACCTCGCTTAAAATTCTTCTTTTTAAGTTATATGGATATGGACCAAACTTTACCATGCTAATATCATGATTGCTTTCTAATAATATAATGTCCGAATCTTTTATACTATCTTTTATTTCTTGAGTGTATATCCCAAAATCTGTAGTTACACTTGCTCTTTTTCCTTTAGAATGAATAGTATATCCAACAGGTGCCACAGCATCATGTGGTATATTAAATGAAGTTATATCTAAATCCTTTATTTCAAGATTAGACCTTCTATCCATTATCTTAATATTATACTCTTTTATCTTCCCAATATTGCTTTCCATTGCAGACCAAGTATGTGCATTTGCATATATAGGTATATCATATTTTCTTGATAATACGCCTACACCTTTTATATGATCTAAATGCTCATGGGTTATAAATATTCCATCAATACTATGTGGATCTTGCCCTATGCTTTTTAAAGCTTCATCTATCTTTTTTCCTGGTAAGCCTGCATCTATTAATATTTTTGCTTCATCAGATGCAATAAAAATACTATTTCCGCTACTTCCACTATATAATGAGCAAAATTTCATTTAACTTTCCCCCAAGTTACTCAACTTCTCTTCTTATATCCGCACCTAAAGCAGTAAACTTATTTTCTATATTTGGGTATCCTCTATCTATATGTTCAATATGAACTATTTCAGTTTCCCCCTCAGCAATTAAACCTGCAATAACCATTGCTGCTCCTGCTCTTAAGTCTGTAGCTTTAACGCTAGCTCCATATAAAGTTGAAACACCATCTATTATAGCTGTTCTTCCTTCAACTTTTATAGTTGCTCCCATTTTCTTAAGCTCATCAGTATGCTTATGTCTGTTTTCCCATATACTTTCAGCTATTAAGCTTTTTCCTGGTACAACTGATAATAAAGCTGACATTGGTTGTTGTACATCTGTTGGGAATCCTGGGTAAGGTGTTGTTTTAACATTTATACCTTTTAAAGGTCCATCAACAAAAACTCTTACGCTATCATCACCTTCTTCTACTATAGCTCCCATTTCTGTAAGCTTAGCAGTTATTGATTCTAAATGCTTTGGTATAACATTTTTAATAGTAACATCACCTTTAGTAGCTACTGCAGCTATCATAAATGTTCCTGCTTCTATTTGGTCAGGAATAACGCTATAGTTACATCCTATTAACTTTTCTACACCTTTAACTCTTATAACATCTGTTCCTGCACCCTTAACGTCTGCACCCATAGAGTTTAAGAAGTTTGCTACGTCAACTACATGAGGTTCCTTTGCAACATTTTCTAATATAGTTGTTCCCTCTGCTAATGTAGCTGCTATCATAACATTTATAGTTGCTCCTACTGAAACAACATCAAAGAATATGTTAGCTCCTTTTAAATCTTTAGCTTCTACTGTTACAGCACCATGCTCAATAATTACATTAGCACCTAAGGCTTCAAACCCCTTAATATGTTGGTCTATAGGTCTAACTCCTATAGGGCATCCTCCTGGTAATTCAACTCTAGCCTTACCGAATCTAGATAATAAAGCCCCTATAAAATAATAAGATGCTCTCATTCTTCTTACATCTTCAGTGCATGCATCCACACTATGTACATCTGTAGCATCTATTTCTAAGGTATTATCGTCTATTTTATTTACTTTGCATCCTAAACTTTTTAAAATTCTTTCCAAACAATGCACATCTTCTATGTTAGGAACGTTATCTATAATGCATTTTCCCTCACTAGCCATTATTGCTGCTGGTAATATGGCAACTGCTGCATTTTTAGCTCCATTTATATCAACTGAACCTTTTAAAACTTTTCCTCCGTTTATAACTAATCTTTCCATCCATTTCACCCTTATCACATTTATATATTAATCTTTATCTATTATTTCAATTTTAATAATTATCCATTATAATCCTAAAAAGGAATTTTTTATCTCTTCAACTGTATAAAGACTTACGTTTTTTATTATAACATAAATATTTGTTAATTAAATAGAGTTTTTTATGGTAAAAGGGCTTTTTTACTCTATTCTTCAATTAATTTTAAATATACTAACATTATTATTAACAATATTATTTGTATAAAAGTTTTAATTATTCTATCTTTTTAATTTTTTTGTAATATGTTATAATTTATAACAAAGTTTGTATATATAAGTATTGCAAGCTAATTTAACTTGAGAGGTTAAATATTATGAGATATTACTTAGTAGCCTTATTTGATGAAGAATCTTATAAGTGCCTAAATCCTATCCAAAAGAATCTATCTAAAAAATTTAGAGCTAATAGAAATTCTCCAACTCCATATATTCCATTAGAAGTTGTAGAAAATCCAAATGTAGATAAATTAGATGTAGTAGTTGAAAAATTAATAAAACCTTATAAAAATTTCAAAATACAATTATGTACTAAGGTATCTGTTTGTGAATCAAATAAAACTCTAAATGTAAAAATAGAAGATAGAGGTTATATTAAAAGATTAAATCGTTTAATCAATGATACTTTAAAATTACATGGTTTTAACATTAAGAACTATAATAATGAGCCATCTATGCATATATCAATAGCTAATCTTAATTACATTCCAAAAGATATGAAGAGAATTGATGGTGAAGTTAGCTTTAAATCTAATGTAGATACGTTGAAAGTCAACAGATTAGAACTATGGAAAGTATCTAGTAACAAAAGAGAAACGTTAATAAAAAGTTATCCTTTAAAACAAAATTTATAATTTTTGAAAAGTGTCGAATAATAATATTATAGGCACTTTTTATTTATGTTAAAAATAAATTAAAATTTATTTTTTTGTATTCGTTTACCACACTTTTCAATTTTAAAAAGTTTTTGTAAAATATAATTAATTAATTCCTTAGGAACAGGGGGATATTTATGAATATCAAAGCTCTTTTTGAAGCTCAAATTGAAAAAAATAATCAACTTAATGTTGATACTACTTTAAATCAATATAAGTTATCTGCTAGAAAAAATTTAGAATTACATATTAAAGTTAGTTCTTTAGCAAATGACACAAAATGTTATAAATATTGGATGGATAATGATAATAACCTAAATCTAAATTTAATCTTCGATAGATATTTAGATTGCTTAAGTCAAATAATATCACTTGGAGTAGATCGTAATTATACAGATGTTGAATCAGTTAGAGTTAAGCCTAATGATTATTGCTTAAGTGATCAGTTTTTAAATCTATATATAGATATAAATGACTTAATAATATCACCTTCTAAGGATCACTTCCTAACTTTGCTTGAAGATTTCATAAGTTTAGGAATTACTTTAGGATATTCAGAAACAAAAATCAAAGAATCTTTCATTAATAGATAAGTAAAAACCTTCTTAATAGAAGGTTTTTTTTCATATTTATAAACTAAAGTGGAATACTAACCACGAGGTGAGTATTAATGATGTCAATTATTTTTGCAATAATATCAGGTATTGCTATGAGCCTTCAAGGCGTTTTTAACACACGTCTTGGAGAAAAAATTGGTACTTGGGAAACCAACGTACTTGTTCAAGCTAGTGGTTTAGTCTTAACATTAGTAATTTTATTTTTCTTTGGAAAAGGTGATTTTAAAGCATTAAAGGATGCAAATAAATTATATCTCTTAGGTGGAGTCCTTGGGGTAATAATTATATTTACTGTTATGCATAGTATTGGTACGATGGGAGCTACTTGTGGTATAGCTATAATATTAGTTGCTCAACTTGCTGCTGCTGGTATAATTGATGCTTTTGGATTGTTTGGATCTCAAAAGGTTCCTTTTAGTTTAAAAGAATTTATAGGAATTGGAATCATGATAGCTGGTATAATCATATTTAAGTGGAAGATTTAACTTATTTATAATTTAATATTTTATTCTATTAACAAAATTCTACCTTTTAATATATTATATAATGTGATCAATTTTAGGAGTATTATATGTTCTCTCTAAATAGAAAGATAGAAAAGAATTTAAAAGACTGTATGTCTTCTAATAGCAATAATAATTATAGAGTTATTATAAAGTGTAAAAAGTTTCAAGATAATATAGCTAAAAAAATTCCATCTTATAAAGGCGAAGTAATTCGTTGCATATCGCAATGTAATATAATATCTGCATATTTAAATTCTAGAGGAATTCAAAGACTTGTAGAATACCCAGAAGTTGAATATATTTGTTTTGATGAATATTTATTTTTGTGTGGGATGAGTGTCCATACTGCTAATAAAGTTAAAATAGCAAGTAAAAATAACATAAAAGGTAAAGGGATTGGAATTGGTGTTATTGACAGTGGTGTTTATCCTCATAATGATTTAATAACACCATACGGAAGAATATCAACCTTCGTTGACTTAATTTCTGGACTTAATTATCCATATGATGATAATGGTCATGGCACATGTACTTGTGGCATTATTTCTGGAAGTGGTGATATGTCTAACGGAATGTATAAGGGAGTTGCCCCTGAAAGTAATATTCATTGCTATAAAGCCTTTGATAAGCTTGGCAAAGGGTTTTCATCCGATGTTCTATATGCAATGGAATCTTTAATTTCAGAAAGTGAAAAATATAATATAAAAGTTCTTTGTTTACCATTTGAACTTTTATCCTATAATTCCTTTTTACAAACCTGCTTTAATAAAATGCTTTCCTTTGCTACATCTAAAAATATAACTCCAGTTATACCTAGTGGTAGCAATAAAAACTTAGATGGATCAATTACAGGAATAGCATTAAGTCCAAATTGTATAACAGTTTCAGGAATAGATACAAGTTCTACATTAAAGCCTTATTCCTATTCATCAGCTGGAGCAGCAAGAAAGGATTCCAAGCCAGATTTATGCGCAGCATGCGTAGATGTAGTTTCATTAAATTGTAACAACAACTATATTTCAGAAAAAAACGGGATGAAAATTTATCCTCAAAAACTAAATACTTCTTATAAAACCTTTTCTGGAACCTCTATAGCGTGTGCTTACGTATGTGGTTTATGTGCCTTGCTGTACGAAAAAGACCCAGCCTTGACCTTTAAAGACGTTGTTTCATTATTAAAAGTTTCTTGTGAACCACTAGATATGCCAAAAAATTATCAAGGTGAAGGTAAAGTTAATATCAATAAAGTATTAAAATAAGAAATGGTGCCTATTAATAAGGCACCATTTTTAATACACTATATATGCTGTTGGATCTACAGGATTATTATTTACTCTTAATTCAAAATGTAAATGTGGCCCTGTGCTTATTCCAGTGTTACCTACATAACCTAACACATCCCCCTTAGATATAAGGTCACCACACTTAACATTAAACTCTTGTAAATGCGCATAATAAGTTATCATATCATTTTCATGCTTAACCATGACTAAGTTTCCATATCCCCCATCATTATATTGAGCATATATTACTTCTCCATCCATAGCTGCATAAACATTATCTCCTATATTTCCTGCTAAATCTATTCCCTTATGAAAGGATTCCCATCTCTCCCCATATCCTGATGTTAAACTTCCACCTCTTGTAGGATTATTTAAAAAAGCTATTCCATCATTATAAGGATTTCTAGTTCCTCTATATATTAAAGTATTTTTTGCTTCTTCTATAATTTCTTCTTTAACTATATTAGAAGCTACTCTCTCTCCATTTAAATAAGTTATTTCTTCAACTATTTCTTTTTTTCCTAAGGTTCCTTCCACTTTTTCCTTTTCACCAGAATATCTAGTTTCATCTGGTATTATAACTGTACTAAAAGGAATTTCTTCTTCTTTTATATCATTAACCTTAATTTCAACATCAATAGCATCCTTATCTTCCTTAGACATCATATAAAGACTATTAACTATATCGTCTTTACTTTTTACGTCACCTATATTAACAATTTTATTTTTAACATCTAGATTGCTATTTATATCTATTGATAATATTTCATCATTACTTAAACCTAAGTCTCTAACATACATATCTGCTATCTCTTCATATATAGAATTCATATTACATTCGGCTGAAATATACCCCATATGATTTCTACCTAAATTTAATTCATATGCAAAGGTTTTTCCAACTAATGCTTCTAATAATCCTACAGCAATATTATTTCCAAACGCTCTCTCAGGCTTATTTACCTTAAGCTCATATTTTTTATTAGCATTATTTTTTTCAACTATAATTTCATTTTCATTTTCCAAAACTATAGCTTCACCATTAACTGCTAAAAATTTGTCCGCTTTTACTACTTCATAATTATCTATGGCTACAAATAATATTAACAATCCAATCACCATTAAAATTCTGGCGACTCCAACTGTATCTTTTCTCGACCCCATAATAACTCCTTTCTTATTTACCCTTAGGAAACGCATTTATTAATTTACCCCATTTTATAATTATTATTCATCCTATTATTAAATTGTTATGTTGAGGGATATACGCCACTTTGCTATAATTAACTTATTGCAAATAAAGCTAAAGAAAGGTAGGTACACATATGAGCACATTTATGCTTAAATCCAAACCTTTAAAGTTTACACCAGTTAGTAATATATTTATTGAAAAATATATGCCTAAAGCGCGTGGTGAATTTATTAAAGTATATTTACTAATGCTTAAATATAACATTAGTGGCGAAATAGGAGTTAGCTCATCTATATTAGCTTCTTCCTTAAATCTTCTTGAATCAGACATATTAAATGCTCTTAACTACTGGAATGAAGAAGGACTTATAAAATTAATCCCTATAGATAAAATGGGTAATTTTGATATAGAATTTGTTGAATTATCAGATGATAATAGCGAAAATAAAAAAATAAATCTTCTAGATGAGTTATCAGATGAAACAAATAATGGAATGCTAAAAGACATAGAAAGATTATTAGGTAGACCTCTATCCCCTACAGAATTTACAACATATATAAGTTGGAAAAAAGACTTTAATTTTTCATCAGAATTAATATTACTTTTAATAGAGTACTGTGTATCTAGGGGCAAAAGTAATACTCGTTATATAGAAAAAGTGGCTATAGCTTGGAATGAAATGAATATATCAACTGTTGATGATGCCCAAAATTATATAAGGAAAACTGAAGATAAATGGGATACTTATAGAGAAATACTAAAATTCTTAGGAATTAGAAATTCTGATATTATGAAGCCTCAAGAGGACTTACTTGAAAAATGGACTACAACTTATAGTTTTTCCTTAGATGTTATAAAGAAAGCTTGTGACATTTGTGCACAAAGATTAAATAGAGCTGATTTTAAATATATTGATGGTATTTTATCTAGTTGGCACCGTGATAAGTTAAAAACAGTTGCTGATATAGAAAATAAAGAAGCTGCGTTTAAAAATTCATCAAATAGAAAAAATTATAATAACAATATAAGTACTACAAATAAAAAACCTCTTAAATTTAATAACTTTGAGGCAAGAGAATATGATTATGATTCTCTTGAGAAAAAATTATTAGGATGGGATAGCGATGATTAAAGGATATCAAAAGGAATTAGCTAATATATATGAAAAAATTAAAGATACAGAAAAACAAAACTTAGAAAATAGAAGAAAAGAAATAGAAAGTAAATATCCTGAAATTATGGAGTTAGATACAAAAATACAAAAAACATGTCTAAACCTTTCACTTTCCATATTAAAAGGATTAGACCAGTTAGAACTACAAAAAATTAAAGATGAAATTACTGATCTAAGATTTAAAAAATATGAGTTATTAGTATCTAAAGGTTATTCCCCTGAATATCTTAATTTACATTATCAATGTTCTAAGTGTAAGGATGAAGGATATATAGGAACTACTCAATGCTCTTGCTATAAAAACAAACTAGTAAAATTATATTATAGGAATTCTGATTTAGAAGATGCTGTACGAATTAGTAATTTTAAAAATTTTAATATACACTTATATTCTAATAACAGAATAAATGATGACAAATATTCTCCTAGAGAAAATATTGAAAAGATATTAGAAGACATCACAGGAAATTATATTCCAAATTTTAATGTATCAGACACTAACCTTTTATTCTACGGAAACTCTGGTACTGGAAAAACTTATTTATCATGTTGCATAGCAAAAAGCTTATTAGATCTAGGATATCTTGTAGTATACAAGACTTCTGATGAAATTATAAGAAGTCTTAGAGAAATTAGGTTTAATAATAATTATGAACTTGAAGAATTATTATTAAATTGCGATTTGCTTATTATTGATGATTTAGGTGCAGAACAAATTACAGACTTTTCTGTTACCGAGTTATTTAATTTAATTAATAAGAAACTATTAAAGAAAAAGAAAATGCTTATTTCAACTAATTTAACACTATCTAAATTAACAGAAATTTATAGCGAAAGACTTTCATCTCGATTAATAGGTAACTTTAAATTATGTAAATTCTATGCCGCTGACATCAGAATTCAACTTAACCTAAAAAGACGTTAATAGAATTTATAAGTAATTTATAATTTTAAGTGTGAATCTTATTATAGTTTAATAATAAAATGAAAGCACCAAATAAGAAGATATAATTCTTCTTATTTGGTGCTATTTATTTATCTTTAATATACTATATTATTTTTATTATATAAAACAAAAAAACTTTAGAATAATCTAAAGTTTTTTGGAGCTGGCAATAGGAATCGAACCTACAACCTGCTGATTACAAGTCAGCTGCTCTACCGTTGAGCCATGCCAGCGTATTATTAAAATTTTGCCATTAAATAAAAATGGCGACTCAGAAGGGACTCGAACCCTCGACCCCCGGCGTGACAGGCCGGTACTCTAACCAACTGAGCTACTGAGCCATTTAATTTTGGTGGGCACAACAGGGATCGAACCTGTGACCCTCTGCTTGTAAGGCAGATGCTCTCCCAGCTGAGCTATGCTTCCAAAATGGTGACTCCTAGGGGAATCGAACCCCTGTTACCACCGTGAAAGGGTGGTGTCTTGACCGCTTGACCAAGGAGCCTAACTATGCTCTTAGAAACATAATGTTTCCGACAACAATAGTTATATTACATTGTTTTTATATAAAAGTCAACTATTTTTTATATTTTATCTTTTTTTATTATATTTTGCGCTTCTAATATACCTCCAGACATAACTCCTTCATATCCTCCACCTGGATTTACCCATGCTCCAACAAAACTAAAATTCTTTATAGATGTGTTACTTTTTAATCTATATCTTCCTGCTTGTTTTACACATTAACCATATCCATAGACTGCTCCTTTTGGCTTTCCAGTATATCTTTCCATAGTTCTAGGTGTTTCTAGTTCTTTAACTACAATGTGCTCTTTAATATTATAAAAAAAATAAGGCATACTAAAATAATTAACAAATCATTTTAATATACCTTATCTTGGTGCAGATGAAGGGAGTCGAACCCCCACGCCAATGGCGCTAGATCCTAAGTCTAGTGCGTCTGCCAATTCCGCCACATCTGCATGTTGGTGGCTTACCCGGGAATCGAACCCGGTACACCTTGATTAAAAGTCAAGTGCTCTACCGATTGAGCTAGTAAACCTTATGGCTGGGATAGCAGGATTTGAACCTACGAATACCGCAGTCAAAGTGCGGTGCCTTACCGCTTGGCGATATCCCAGCATTAATGGAGCGGGTAGTGGGAATCGAACCCACCTTTTCAGCTTGGAAGGCTGGAGTATTACCGATATACGATACCCGCGCATATTTTGTTTGCATCAAACTGCTTACTTAGTATAATTCATATGTGTACAGCTTGTCAACAATATTTTTAAAAAATTATCGATTTTTGTATTTAATATTAATTCTTTATACATTCAATCAATAATATTTTAAAAATCTTATGTGTTTTTTAACCTAGTCATATGTATGAAAGAAAATTACCCCGTTACGTAGTCGCGTATATTGCTAAACAACATCTACATTACGGGGTGCACTTCAGTACTATATATACATTAAATATATATTATTTACAAAGCTAATGTTACTACTTGAATTTTCTCTTTCTAGCAGCTTCTGACTTTTTCTTTCTCTTTACACTTGGCTTTTCATAGTGCTCTCTTTTTCTAACCTCTGAAAGGACTCCAGCTTTCGCACATTGTCTTTTAAATCTTCCTAGTGCTTGCTCTAGAGATTCGTTATCTCTCACTCTTATTTCTGACATTATTTTTTCCCTCCCTTCAGTACTATAAACTTAAAGATAATTTGAAACATTTCTATTATCAATATCTTTTACATTATAACTTATGATATATTATCATGTCAATAATCATATGCATTAAATATTAATCTAATTTCTTCCTTTATATTAAATAATCACCACTTTAATCTAATCTACAACAAATCCCACCGAATTTATAGGTTTTTTATTTTTTTAAAATATATTATTTTTCCTATTATTTCTCCAATATTTTTAATAATTAACTAAAGTGAAGCTCTTATTTATATCTCTAATTACTCCAACCATTACTTCTTCTAGTTCCTTTGGATAAATCATTTCATATGAATAAATTATATCATCACTAACTATTACTCGTTTATAAACATATTTTTCATCATTCTCACTTCTCACTTCATAAACTCTTTTATTTAATGATGAATCTATAATTTTACTTTTCCCTAATAAATCATTTTTATAAACATTCTCTATGCCTTGATAATCTGCATTTTTATTTGCATAAACTACAAATCTTATATCACTATTTATGTCTGATAATACAACACCATCACTAGTATTAAAACCTTCACTATAAGAAAGAAAATTTGGATAATCTATATTATATCCAAATACGCTATTGTGATATGTTCTATAAGAAACATTACTATACTCCTCTACTTTTATATCTATATCTTTATTAACATCTTTCTTAATTGTACTACAACCTGTAAAAATTAACATTACGCCTAATACAATTGATATTATTTTATATTTCATAAGCTCTCCTTTTACACAAATAATTAATTTATACAATATCATATGTAAAATTCATTCTTGTTGATATTAAAAATATTTTACGAAAAGTAAATCCCCTTGCAATAATTAATATTATTACAAAGGGATTCCTTTACATTTTCATTATATTTAATCTATGTTTTTTTAAGCTACTATATCAATTGTTTTTTTCTTCAATTTTTCAAAGTCTCTTAATTCTTCCTTTTCTATCTTTCCAAAATTATAAGAAGTAAATTTTATTTCACTAAAAGGCAATGGAATTACATACTTGTCCCATCTATTTTTTAATATTATTTTTCTAGAATAATTCACATTAACTAATATAATAGGCTTTTTACTTTCATTAGATAACATAAATCCAACCTTTTTAGGATCTTTATATGGCCCTACTGGTCCATCTAATGTTATACATAAGGTTTTGCTTTTTTCCTTACTTTTTTCTTTTAATGTTCGTAAAAAACCTTTCATCTTTATCCCATCTGGCATCCTCAAAGCTTTTACACCATAGTTATTCATAATTTTTTCTATAAAATTTCCTCTTTTATCTATTGTAACAACAACGCTTAAATCCCTTTCTGAGTTTTTTATTTCTCTTAATAAAAAATTCATTCCAAAGCTATCACCATGCCAAAACCCAACTATACATTCATCTATAACTTCTTTTCTAAAGTCTCCATCTAGTGTTATTTTACTCGTCTTAGCTACTAATTCAATATAACTAATATATATTTTACTTATTATACTATCAATTATAGATCCTTTATTTAAAACTATATTTTCTTCTAAAGAATTGTTATTTAAATCTATATTATCTATATTTGTAGACTTTTTATTGGAAGCTATATTCCCTACTTCTTCTACATTGTAATCTAATTGCCCATTCATAGCTTGATTCTGCAAGCTTTGCAATTCTCTCATTTGAATATTTAAGTGCTGTTTCATATGCTCCATTTTTTAGCCTCTCCATCCTGTCTTTATCATTCATTATTTCTGCTATTATACTGCTCCACTCATTAATATCCTCATTTGTCATATACCCATTAACGCCATCTTTAACTATATCTACAACGCCTGTCCCATTTACAGCCACAACTGGATTCTTAGCTCCCATTGCCTCTAATAACACTATTCCTTGCGTTTCTGATTTAGATGCAAATAAAAACATATCACAAGCTCTATAGTAGTCCATTATTTCATCATTAGGCACACAGTCTACAAACTCCACTAATTCTTTTAAACCTAATTCTAATACCATTTTTTTTAGCTTACTTTTTAAAGGACCGTCTCCTATAATTAATGTTTTAAAAGTTTCCCCTTTTTTCTCTTTTAAGCTTTTTAAACCATTTATAATAAATTCAATATTTTTTTCCTTTGATAACCTTGATACGCTACAAAATAAATATTCTTTATCTCCAATATATTTTTTTCTTATTTCACTAGATTTATCAGATTTATTTTTAAAGGCTTTTTTATCTAATCCAGTTGGTAATACTGTAACATGACTTTTAACATCCATATCTTCTAAATAATCCTTAATTAAATCTGTAGGTGCAAATACAACATCACATTTATTTGAAAATACCTTTACTCCATAAGGTATAGCTATTTCTTTTGAAAAATCTAAAAATGAATTACTTATTTCTCTTCTAATAAACATATCTTCAGATAAGCTATATTCCTCTACTTTTTTAAATGCCTTTATATTATGCAAATATTGTTCGTATCTAGTATGATATGTAAATACTGTTGGAATATTATATTTTTTACTTAAATATAATCCCACCCAACCAATAAGCATAGGATGATGAACATG
>NZ_JBOFYU010000179.1:0-3433 GCF_051654825.1 Clostridium sp. | reverse complement strand
AAAAATTGGCAATCATTAGTAATACAGGCTATGAATTCTGATAATAGTTGGGAAAAGTCAGCTATTGAATATAAGAAGTTATATGAGGAATTAATAGACTAATATTTAATTGAAATATTAGGAGGAACTATGATGTCAATAACCCCAGAAATTATAAAGGAAGATTTTGAAGATAAATTCCTAAAATTATATATTAAAGATATTAATGATGGGAGTGATCTTGAAAAATATAATACTTTAGTAGCTTTAATAAAGGACTATGCAGCTAAAGATTGGCTAGAAACTAATAAAAGAAGTAATACTTTAAAAGAAAAAGAAGTTTATTATTTTTCAATGGAATTTTTATTAGGAAGGCTATTAGGAGATGCATTGTTAAGTTTAGATATAAGAGATAATTGTAGACTTGCTTTAAAGAATTTAAATATTGATATTGATAAACTAGAAGAAATAGAACAAGATCAAGGATTAGGAAATGGTGGTTTAGGAAGATTAGCAGCATGCTTTTTAGATTCTATGGCAGCATTGAATATTGCAGGAAATGGATGTGGAATTCGTTATAGACATGGATTTTTTGAACAAGAGATAGTTGATGGAAGGCAAATAGAAAAAGCAGATAATTGGTTAAAATCAACTAATCCTTGGGAAGTAAGAAAAGAATGTGAATCTGAAATTGTAAGATTTGGAGGAAACGTCACAACTAAAATAATAGATAATAAGCTAACTTTTATTCATTCAGATTATGAAGAAGTGTTAGCAATACCGTATGATACCCCAGTATTAGGATATAAAAATAATGTTGTGAATACTTTAAGATTATGGAGTTCAGAACCAGTAAATAATGAATTTGATTTTCAAGCATTTAATAGAGGCGATTATCTATCAGCAAATAGATATAAAAATAGTGTTGAAGCAATAACAGAAATACTATATCCAGAAGATAGTTTTTATGAAGGTAAGCTATTACGCTTAAAGCAAGAATATTTCTTTGTTTCAGCAGGTGTTAAAAGTATTATTAGAAAGTATAAAAAAAATGGGGGAAATATCTTAGATTTAGACAAAAAAGTAAGTATGCATATAAATGATACACATCCTTCATTAGTTATTCCAGAATTGATGAGAATATTGATAGATGAGGAAATGTTAGAGTGGCAAGAAAGTTGGGAGATAACTCAGAAGGTTGTTTCTTATACTAATCATACTATATTATCAGAGGCTTTAGAAAAGTGGCCAATAGATATGGTTAAAAATTTATTGCCAAGAATTTATATGATTATAGAAGAAATAAATAAAAAATATTGTGAAGAACTTTGGAGCAACTATACAAATGATATGAATAAAATTTCTGATATGGCTATTATAGCCGATGGAAATATAAGAATGGCTAATTTATCAGTTGTAGGAAGTCATAGTGTTAATGGAGTAGCAAATCTTCACACAGAGATATTAAAGAAAAGAGAATTAGTTGATTTATATAACTTTTATCCAAATAAGTTTAATAATAAAACTAATGGGATAACTCATAGGAGATGGTTAGTAAAGAGCAATCCAGAGTTATCAGATTTACTAAAAGAGACTATAGGTGATGGTTTTATCAGAGATACTACAAAGCTAAAGTTGTTTGAAAGCTTTTTAGATAACAAGGCAGTATTAGAAAAACTATCAGAAATTAAAAAGAATAATAAAGTTAAATTAGCTAATGAAATATATAAGACTAAAGGAATTATAGTAGATCCAAATTCTATTTTTGATGTGCAAGTAAAAAGAATACACGCATATAAGAGACAGACTTTAAATTGTTTAAGAATAATGGATTTATATAATAAATTATTAAATGACCCTAATATGGATATCAGTCCAAGAACATTTATTTTTGGTGGAAAAGCAGCACCAGGATATTATTTAGCTAAGTCAACAATTGAATTAATAAATTCAATTGCAGATAAGATAAATAATGACTCAAGGGTAAATAAGAAAATTAAGGTTGTTCTAATGGATAACTATAGGGTTTCGTTAGCTGAAAAAATAATACCAGCAACTGATTTAAGTGAACAAATATCAACTACGACTAAAGAGGCGTCAGGAACATCAAATATGAAATTTATGATGAATGGTGCTATTACAATAGCAACATTAGATGGAGCTAATATAGAGATAAGAGATCAGGTTAAGGATGATAATATTGTTATATTTGGGTTAAAGGCTAATGAGGTATTAGATTATTATAATAGAGGCAATTATTCATCAATAGATATATATAACTCTAATTATGAATTAAGAAATGTGATAAATGATTTAGTAAATGGAAAGTACTCTACTAATAAAGATCAGTTTAGAAATATATATGATAACTTAATTGTATATAATGATGAATTTTTTGTGCTAAGGGATTTTGAAGATTATATTAAGGCTCAAAATAAGGTTGATTTAATGTTTAAAAATCAAATAGATTGGCAGAAAAAATGTGGTATTAATATAGCTAATTCAGGCGTGTTTTCATCAGATAGAACTATACTAGAATATGCTAATGAAATATGGAAGTAATACTAGATTTATATTAGTAAAAAGGGGGCATTTATTATAGATATTAAGGTTGTTCATAATTCACATGACTTAAAATTTAGGAGTCCATTTGGGGCAGTAAAAATAGGAACTAAAGTATCATTAAGTATAGATAGTAGCTTAGATGATGATGTATATATCAATATAATAGATTTTCAAGGTGTAAAATCAAGATTATTGATGAATAAAAAATTAAATAAGAACACAAATGTTATGACATTTAATATAGATTTAGACACTAAAAATTTTTACGGAGTAATAAATTACTATTTTGAAATTTTCCGCGAAAACAATACATTATATTATGGGAATAATGAAGAGGAGTTAGGTGGACTAGGGAGTTTATATAATGAAAATCCTAAAATGTATCAAATAACAGTACACAAAGAGCGTATAGTACCTAAATGGTATAAGGAAGGCATTATATATCAGATTTTTGTTGATAGATTTTTTAATGGAAATGAGTTAGGACGTTTAAGTTTTAATAAAAGAAATACCTTTATATATGGATCATGGTTAGATGACCCAATGTATATAAAGGATGATGAAGGAAAGATAAAGAGATGGGATTTTTATGGTGGTAACTTAAGGGGTGTAATAAAGAAACTTCCACATATTAAAGAGTTAGGGGCAAATATTATTTATATGAATCCAATATTTGAGGCAGAAAGCTGCCATAAGTATGATGTTGGGGATTATGAGAAAATTGATAGTATGTTTGGAACTAATGAGGATTTTATAGAGCTGTGTAAGGAAGCTGATAACCTAGGAATTAAAGTAATATTGGATGGAGTATTTAGCCATACAGGAGCAAATAGTAAATACTTTAATAAATTTGGAGAATACTCAAATTTAGGGGCATATCAATCTAAAG
>NZ_JBOFYU010000178.1:0-1763 GCF_051654825.1 Clostridium sp. | reverse complement strand
AAATTTCAGAAGTTATGGAGTGTAATGAAAACACAGTAAAGTCTTATATAAGGCGAGGTAAGAAGAAGTTATACGATATATTGAAGGAGGAGAGATAATGAGTAAGTTTGATGATATAAAAATTCCAGAGAATATAGATGAAGTAACTAAAATGGCAATAAACAGAGGTAAAAATAAAAAAAATAAGTATAAAAAGGTAAATAAAGTAGCAAGTATATTAGTTATAGGTGGAATCAGTACTATAGTTACATTTCCTATTGTCGTTAAAGCATTACCTCATATAGAAAGCGTAATAAATAATTTTATAGAAAATGCAATACCACAAGCACATATTGAAAAATTAAAAGACGAAAATAACTCTAATAATATTGTTGTAAAGGATAAAAATGGTATATTAACACTAGAGAGTAGTGCTTTAGATAGCCAAACATTCATTGCTAACATAACTATTGAAAGTGAATTTTTAAAGCAATATGATGAAAATGATTTGAAATATAGTTTATATACTGATACAACTGTTAGCATTGGAGATAAAGAAAATCTTGTTGGTGGAGGGCCAGATGTAATAAAAAAAATAGGTGACAATAAAGCGAGTTTAATTATAAGTGCATATGTAGGTGATACTGAAATAAATGATACTACTAAAGTGTATATAAATATAAATGAATTAGAAATAAGTTCAAACGAATGGAGAAGTAACTATAAAAAAGAGTTAAAAGGTAATTGGATATTTTCAATTGACGTAGAAAAAGAAGAATCTATACAAAAGATTGAAGTAAATGATAATATTTACATAGATAGCAAGGTTATGACTTTTGAGAGTTTAGAAATAACACCATTTGCAGCTTATATAAAGTTAACTTATGATGAAACTCTAGATAATAAGTGGCATTTTGGGAGCTATAAAATAGTAGATAACAATGGAAAAGAATATAGATATTCGTTAATAGATGGACATACTGATGAAAGTAAAAAATGGAATACTAAACTAGCGATATATGATGACTTATCAAATATAGAAAGTTTAAGCATAACCCCTTATACAGAAACTGCATTTATAGAGAGTAAAATTTTAAACCAAGATACAGTAAAAATGGTAACGACAATGGAAGCAAATAGTGAAATAGAAGATAAGATTTTCTCTAGAAACGTAGAGAAAAGAGATTTAGAAGTAGATACTAAGCCAGCGCATAAATATGAGGGTAAAAAAATTAGTTATCATTTAGATATAGATAAAGAAATGAAATTCTATACTATTGAGGAGTTAATAGATAAAGAAATTCAAACAGGTGGACAAACTAGTGTAGTAGTTAAAGATATTAAAACTAATGACAGGAATACAATTGTGACACTAAAGATAAATGGAGATTATCGAAACCTTAGTCAGATAGTTTTATTTGATGAGGATATGAGGGACATTTATAGTGGAATATATGTAACGCATAAGGGGAAGTTACCTTCAAATGGACATTGGAACAATGTGAAAGATGAGCATTATAGTAGTGGATTAGCTACGTTTATAATTGATAACATAGATATAAATAAGAAATATAAAGTAGCAGTTCCATTAAAAAAGGATATTGATTTAAATACTAACTATACTATGAATGCTAAAATAAAGTAACAAAATAAAAAAACCACTCTCGGCCAAGAGTGGTTTCGAGCTTGATATAAAATCAAGCTTAAGAAACATTAAACATTTTAGGAAACTACTCTCTAAATTCATAGATTGTAATTTCTTTTTTTATTAATATTATTATATC
>NZ_JBOFYU010000177.1:0-4705 GCF_051654825.1 Clostridium sp. | reverse complement strand
ATAAATGCACCACTTAATCCACCAACGTGACTACAAGCCATTACTCCACCTTTTTTTACTGCATCATTTAAAAGAGCTAAGGCTGCAGTAGTTCCATGAGTACCAACTACTTCAAGTCCCATTTCTTCTAAAATATGTGCAACTGAATCACCAACAGCTGGAGTTGGTGCTAAAGATAAGTCTACTATACCAAATGGTACTCCTAATCTTTCTGATGCTTCCTTAGCTACTAGTTGTCCAACTCTAGTGATTTTAAAGGCTGTCTTTTTAATAGTTTCTGCAACTACATCAAAAGATTCTCCCTTTACTTTTTCTAAAGCCCTTTGAACAACACCAGGACCACTTATTCCAACGCTTATAACCTTATCTGCTTCTCCTACACCATGGAATGCTCCAGCCATAAATGGATTGTCTTCAACTGCATTACAGAACACTACTAGCTTTGCACATCCAAAACCTTTTGTATCCTTAGTTAATTCAGCTGCTTTTTTTATAACTTCTCCCATTTCTTTAACTGCATCCATGTTTATTCCACATCTTGTAGATCCAACATTTACAGAAGAACAAACTTTGCTAGTCTTAGCTAATGCTTCTGGTATTGAATTTATTAATATTTTATCTCCTTTAGTATATCCCTTTTGAACAAGAGCTGAGAAACCACCTATAAAGTCTACCCCTAAAACTTCTGCAGCCTTATCTAAGGTTTCTGCAAACTTTACATAGTTTTCCTCATCAGTTGCACCTGCTACTATCGAAATCGGCGTAACTGATACTCTTTTATTAACTATTGGAATACCTAATTCATTTTCTATTTCGTTTCCTACCTTAACTAAGTCCTTTGCAGAAGATACTATTTTATTATAAATTTTTTCTCTACATTTATCTCCATCTGAATCTATACAATCTAATAAAGATATTCCCATTGTAATAGTTCTTATATCAAGATTTTCTTCATCTATCATTTTAATAGTTTCTAATATATTACTTGTATTCATCCCTTTACCCCCAAATTATAATGTGTGCATTGAATTAAATATTTCTTCTCTTTGAATTTTCACATCAACACCTAATTCTGTTCCTTTAGAAAGTAAAGAGGATTTTATATTTTCAAATGAGTCCTCTGATTTAGATAAATCAATCATCATAATCATTGTAAAATACTTGTCCATTATCGTTTGGTTAACATCAAGAATATTAATATTTAACTTCATCAATTCATTGCTTACACCCGCAACAATTCCTACCTTATCTTTTCCTATTACTGTTAGTATAGCTTTCATATAACTCACTCCTTATTTATTTTAATTGCTTATTGCTAAATTTAACTTCTTAAAATCAATAATATACTTATTATTAAAGTTATGGTTAAATTTACTATAATTTTATAGTTATCACATAAGTTTGTCAAATTATTTTAATTATTATTCGTATAAAATTGAGATATAAAAAAAAGTAACTTTATAAAATTTTATAAAGTTACTTTTTCTATATATTACTTTTCTTCATCCTTCATTTGCTTTTTAAGTTTTCTAGCAAAATTCTTTTCTTCTAATCTTTCTTCAACTTCATCCTTTTTTTCTTCAAAAATGGCCTTTGCACCTTTTACAGTATCTTTTAGATTATCAATCATATCATTCATAAAAATTCCTCCTAACTTGCTAAATAATTATTTATATATGACTAATATAGTTTGCCTAAAAAATAAAATATTATTAATTATTATTTAGATAATCTATTTCTTCCTTTGTTAAATAACGCCATTTTCCTTTTTCTAGTCCATTTATATTAATATTCATAATTCTTATTCTCTTAAGATTAATTACGGTATATCCAAAAGCTTTGCTCATTCTTCTTATTTGCTTGTTTAATCCTTGAGTTAGTATTATTTTGAAAGTATCATTACTTATTCTTTCTACAATGCATTTTCTAGTTATAACTCCACATATTTGGACTCCATTAGCCATTCCATTTATAAAATCATCATCAAAATCACGATTTAATTTAACTATATACTCTTTTTCGTGCATATTGTCAGATTCTAATATTTTATTAGCTAAATCACCATCATTTGTTAGTAAAATTAATCCTTCAGATTCCTTATCTAACCTTCCTACTGGAAAAATATATTCCGGATAATTTATAAAGCTTATAATATTATCTTTAACTTCACTTGCAGCAGTACATGTTATTCCTTCTGGCTTATTTAATGCAATATAAACTTTTTCTTTTTTTTCAACAGGTTTATTATCTAAAAGAATTTCATCTGACTCTTCAACCCATTGACCTGGAATGCAAAGCTTACCATTTACTTTTACTCTATTGTCTTCTATTATTCTATTTGCATCTTTTCTTGAGCAAATTCCTAAATTACTTAGGAGCTTATTTATTCTCATATGTTTCCTCGCTATTTTTAAAAATATAAAACCATATATATTATAATCCCCAAATATAAAAAAAGACAAACAAAAAATAAGGATTGTAGCTTCCTTATTTTTTGTTTGAGCATATCTCATAGCACATTAAATTTGTTATACCTATATACTATCATTTTCCATATACTTTGTCCACAGTATTTTCTGAAGATTCATATTTGATTAATTATTATAATTATTTCCCTTCTACCCAAGTTTTTATAATTAACTTAGATGATCTTTCCATTTCCTTTGAAAATTCTGCTCCAGTTTTTCTTCCATAAATAAGTTGTCCATAATTTTCAGCCTTATAGACGTTATTTTCTAATACAAGCTTTTCTTTTCCTTTATACATTTCTTCAAAGTCTTCACCAGATAATCTATTATATTTTTCATCAAATACTATATACTTAGAATTAAATCTATCTTTTATATCATTATTTATATTTTCTTCCTTGTATCCTAAGCAAAGCATTGAAATAGGTGCTGCCCAAGGAGGTAAATTAAATAACTCCTTATGTATTTCATAATGCTCTATTATATCACCTATATAACATGAGCCTATCCCCAGACTTTCAGCTGCTATTACTGCATTTTGTGCTGCAGCCATGGCATCTTGAATTGCTAAAAGTAAATCTCCTTCATCTGGTGTTTCGAACTCTTTATTATTTTTTATGCAATATTCTCTAACATTACTATGTTCATAGTAATCAAACCATCTTTGTAAATCTGCAAGGAAAATTAATACTACTGGTGCAGTTGCTATAAATGGTTGGTTATCACAAGTTTTGCTTAATGTTAACTTCTTTTCATAATCCTCAACCTTAATTATAGAATACAACATCATATTACCTGCAGTTGGTGCTCTCATAGCCCCTTCTAAAATTAAATCTAAATCATCTTTAGAAATTTTTTCATCCTTATATTTTCTTAAAGATGATCTGTTTTTTAGTACTTCTAATACTTTATTCATTTTATCGCCCCCTTATATTTATCTTATGGTTGTCCATTATAACAATATTCTCATTATAAAAAAGCTAATATTGGATACGCCATTAGATAACAACTTCATAGCCTTTAAATGAAATAAAAATCTCCCCAATGCTAAGAAGCTTATTTATAGTAATTATAGCAACAATATACAATTATGTATATTATTAAACAACTTTTTTTGTAATTATATAAACAATTAAAATTTTTCTTCATAAAAACAACTGTAATATATGCCTTATAAAGTCTTTACATAGAATATATTACAGTTGAAATATATTTTTATTAAGTATATCTATACCTTGCTGTTAATTAGATCTATAAACTTGTTTGTATCTTCATTTGCTGGAATACTTCCTTGCCAATTACTTTCTGTATAATTATCTCCATTATTAAAATACTTTGATTTTATAATAAATTCAGGTCTATATTCAAAATGAAGTATATCAAAGTGCTTCCACTTGCCTCCCCAAATAAATCCATTGTCCTCAAATATCTTTACAAGTTCCTTTGAATATGATGCTATTCTTTTTGTTCCTTCATCTTCTGATGCCCACTTCCAATAATCACTATCACTTCTATTTAAATCTATAGCTATTCCATAAGCATGAGCACTTAATCTGCCTGTATCTTGAATAGTTCTATAATTAAATGTTCCACTTATAGGAAGTAAAAATTGCAAAATGCTTCCGTTACCTTTTGCCACCTCACTAATTTCCTTCATTACCTTTTTAAGATTATCTGAAGCTCCATTTTGTTTGTTAAAAGGTAATATTCCATAGTATGTATTTACAGAAATTAAGTTTTTATTTATTTCCTCTAAATTACTTCCATAAACCTCATTTAATAATCCATAAACTCTTATTCTTCCAGGATCTATCTTTTCCTTTAATACTGAGTCAATACTATCTAAAGGATATATTTCTTCAAGCATGTCTTGTAAATCTGGATTAGTTATTTTTTCTCCATGTCCTTTTTCTATCTTATCATCATATAAAATTTTCTTTCCACTTTTCATAACTATATATACAAGGTCATTTGAATCCTTTTCTATATCTACAATATAACTTGGATATGCAATCATTAATGATAATAAATCCTGCTTCATTCTTATTTCATAGCTTATATCATTTTTTTCTTTTTCAAAACCATAGCAATTTAAATTTGTAAAAATACTTAATAATAATAGAACAATACTAAATCTTAAAAGCTTATCTTTCACAATATCCTCCTTATTTCTTTTCATTTATTAATTATTAATAGATTTACCTTCTAACTGTCTTTATATACATGTTAAATTAATT
>NZ_JBOFYU010000176.1:0-4294 GCF_051654825.1 Clostridium sp. | reverse complement strand
GATGTAGGATCATCTGCTGGTCTTTGTATTGGTGTAAAGTTATATATTTCATTATCACTAGGAACAACCATAATTCCACCAGGATGCTGCCCTGTAGTTCTCTTTATACCAGTACAACCTAATGTTAATCTTTCTATTTCAGCATTTGATGCTCTAATACCTCTTTCATCTAAATACTTTCTTACATATCCATATGCTGTCTTTTCTGCTACAGTACCTATAGTTCCTGCTTTAAATACAAATCCTTTACCAAATAATACTTCAGTATATTTATGAACTTCACCTTGATACTCACCTGAGAAATTTAAATCTATATCAGGCTCTTTATCTCCTTCAAATCCTAGGAAGGTTTCAAATGGTATATCATGACCATCTTTTATATATGTAGTTCCACAATCAGGACAATCCTTATCTTCTAAGTCTGCTCCAGAGCTTACTGAACCATCTAAGAAAAATTCAGATTTTTTACAGTTAGGACATACATAATGTGGTGGAAGTCCATTAACTTCTGTAATATCTGACATTGTTGCTACAAATGATGAACCAACAGATCCTCTCGAACCAACTAAGTATCCATCCTCAAGAGATTTAGCCACTAGTTTTTGTGCTATAAGATATAAAACTGCATAACCATTACTAATAATAGAGTTTAATTCCTTATCTAGTCTTTTTTGAACTACTTCCGGAAGGGGATCTCCATATATAGAATGAACCTTATTCATAGTCATTTCTCTAATTTCTTCATCAGCACCTTCTATTTTAGGTGGAAATGTTTCATCAGGAATAGGTTTTAAACTTTCAATAGAATCTGCTATAGCTCTAGGATTAGTTATTACTACTTCCTTTGCTATCTCAGACCCTAGATAAGAAAATTCCTTTAACATTTCTTCAGTAGTTTTTAAATATAAAGGTGGCTGATTATCAGCATCTGAAAATCCCTTTGAAGCCATTACTATCCTTCTAAATATTTCATCTTGAGGCTCTAAAAAATGTACATCACCCGTTGCTACCGTTGGTTTATTACATTCTTTTCCTAAGTCATATATTTTTTTATTTAAAGTCTTAAGTTCCTCTTCATCCTTTACAATACCTTTTTCTATTAAATACCTGTTATTTTCTAAAGGTTGAATTTCTAAATAATCATAAAAGTTCATTATTTCCTTTAATTCTTCATCAGGCTTTCCTGCTAAAACAGCTTTATAAACTTCTCCCGCTTCACAAGCTGAACCTATAATAAGCCCTTCTCTCATTTCCATCAACTTACTTTTCTTAGTTCTAGGTCTTCTTGCAAAGTTATCTATATGAGATTCTGATATAAGCTTATATAAATTCTTCATTCCTTCTTGAGTTTTGGCTAAAATAATTATATGGTTTGTATTTTCCTTTTTTATATCAATTTTATTTAAAAACTCATAGTTTAGTGTAGCTAGATCTTTAATATCCATTTCTTCAATCATCTTTTTAATAGATATTAATAGAATTTCAGCTGTTGCCTTTGCATCATCAACTGCACGATGATGATTTTCTAAAGATATACCTAAATATTTTGCAACTACATTTAGCTTCACTCTTTTTAAAGCTGGATATAAAAATCTTGCAAGAGGAACAGTATCTAATACAGTATTGTTAAACTCTAAACCTAAGTCTACACAATTCTTTTTAATAAAACCTACATCAAAGGCAGCATTATGAGCAACTACTACACTATCACCAACAAATTCTAAAAATTTAGGTAAGACAGTATCTATTGTTTCTGAATCTCTTACCATATCATCTGTTATACCAGTTAACTCTGTAATTTTATATGGGATTCTACACTGTGGATATATAAAGTAACTAAAATTATCAATTACTTCTCTACCTTTTATCTTAACAGCCCCAATTTCAATTATTTTATCATTTTTAGATGAAAACCCTGTAGTCTCTATATCAAACACTACATATGTATCATCAAATGATTGACCTTTTTCATTTAATGCCATAGGTACTCCATCATTTACAAGATATCCTTCAACACCATATAAAATCTTTATCTTATTTTTCTTTCCAGCAGATTGTGCATCTGGAAAGGCCTGAACTACTCCATGATCTGTTATTGCTATTGCAGGATGCCCCCACTTTGCAGCTCTTTCTACTATTTTTGAAGTTCCAACGATGCCATCCATAGCACTCATGGCAGTATGACAATGAAGCTCAACTCTTTTCTCATCTGCTCCATCCATTCTTTCCATCTTTACCATTTTAAGAATATCTCTTCCCATTATAACTACTTCTCTAGCATATGTATCGTAAATAGCTTCTCCTCTAACCTTACAATATAATCCTTTTTTAATTTGATCTAAAACTTCATCTTTTTCTTGTGCCTTTAAAAAGCATTTTACAGTTATAGAACTTGTGTAGTCTGTTATATAGAAGGTTAAAATAGTTTTACCAGTTTTAGTTTCAACAATATCAGTTTTAAACACTTCTCCCATTACAGCAACAATACCTGATGTTTCATCAATTTCTGAAATAGGTATAGGTTCGTTATTAATACCTCTTCCAATAATATTATTTTCCGTTTTAGGCTCTCTCTTAAACTCTTTCTTTTCATATGGCTTTTTAGGCTTTTCATTAGTAGTTTCTTTCTTAACAGGAGTTTGTGCTTCTGCTTGAAGATTTCTCCCACTAAATATTTCTTTTAATACTTGCTTTTCCTTTTCAGCCTTAGCGATGTTATCATCTACAATTTCTAATGCTTCATCGTAGACAAGCTCCACTTGAGCTTTTATCCCAAATATATTTTCTAAATTATTTGATATTTGTTTTGGTATACCCCTTGTATTTAAATGATCTATTATTTTATCATATCCGCTCTTTATGAAGATTTTTTTGTCCTTTACTTCCTTTATTCCCATAGTTAATAATGTTTTTGATAATGGAGTTTTTTTCATTACATCTCCAGTTACCTCTATCCAATACTTATCTATAATTTGTTCTAAGGAAATATTTGATACATCTCTATAAAATAGCACTTCTATTTTTACATCAATTCTTAATACGTCTTTAACCGCCTTAATTATTTGAGCTTCCTCAGCTTGACTTAAATTTTCCTTTCCTCTTAAAACAACCTTTAAAAGATTGCTTTTTCTCAAGAATTGAAATCTAATTATATTTATTTCTTTATCTTCTAGTGTTTCATTTTTATTTATTTCTTTTTTTATTTTTTTTATAGTATCTTCACTCAAATAATCAACTCCTTTACAATTAAACTTTTGCCACTATATATAATACACTATTTTTTATATTATAACTAATAAAATTATATTAACCCCCACCAAATGGTGAGGGTTAATTTTTATAAGCTTTCTATTTCTTTCATTAGCTCTTCAATAAGATGTTCTTCTTTTACCTTTTTTATTATCTTACCTTTTTTAAATATTATTCCTTCGCCTTTTCCGCCAGCAATACCTATATCAGCTTCTCTAGCTTCTCCTGGTCCATTTACTACACATCCCATTACAGCTACTTTAATATTTTTATTTATTCCTTCAAGCTTATTTTCTACTTCCTTAGCTATACCTATAAGATCAATTTGAGTTCTACCACATGTTGGACATGAAATAAATTGTAAGCCACTTTCTCTTAACCCTAATGATTTTAATATTTCTTTTGCAACCTTTATTTCTTCTATAGGATCACTTGTTAATGACACTCTAATTGTATCTCCAATACCTTCTGCTAATAAAGTTCCAAGTCCTATACTTGATTTTATAGTTCCTCTAAATAAAGTTCCTGATTCAGTTACTCCTAAATGAAGAGGGTAATTACACTTTTCACTCATTAATCTATATGAATCTATCATCATTCTAACATCTGAAGATTTTATTGATATTACTATATCAAAAAAGTCTAATTCTTCTAATATTTTAACATGTCTTAATGCGGATTCTACTAGCCCTTCTGCCGTAGGTTTTCCATCTCTCTCTAATATATCTTTTTCTAATGAGCCTGAATTCACTCCTATTCTTATTGGAATATTTTTGGCCTTAGCAGCTTCTGCTACTAGTTTAACTCTTTCGTCACTTCCAATATTACCAGGATTTATTCTTAATGCAGAAACTCCATTTTTTATAGATTCTAAAGCTAATCTATAATCGAAATGTATATCTGCAACTACAGGAATTGGTGATTCCTTACATATTTCCTTTAGACTTTCAGCAGCTTCCATATCTGGAACTGCACATCTTATAATTTCACAACCCGCTTTATATAAATCATTAATTTGACCTAATGTAGCTCTTGAATCTCTTGT
>NZ_JBOFYU010000175.1:0-8380 GCF_051654825.1 Clostridium sp. | reverse complement strand
TGGAAGCAGACCTTTACTTATAGCAGTTACACAGTTGACTTCCACAAGCGAAGAGAAAATGATAAAAGAAATTTTAATTGATAAAGAAATTGATGAAGTAGTAATACAATATGCAAAAAATGCTAAAATAGCAGGACTTGATGGAGTTGTATGTTCTCCAATTGAAGCAGGTAGAGTACATAATATATGTGGAGAAGAATTCTTAACTATAACTCCTGGAATTCGTTTTTCCGACAGTGAAATTTCAGACCAAGTTAGAGTAACAACACCTGCTAAAGCAAAAGAAATAGGGGCAGATTATATTGTTGTCGGTAGACCAATTACTACATCAGATAATCCAGTTGAAGCGTACAGAAAGTGCATAAAGGAATTTATTGGCTAATAATTAATCATTTAAAATACCGTATTATTCAAATGAATATGCGGTATTTTTTTATTCGCATTTCAAAGATATTTCAACTAAAATTTAATGGAGTAAGAAAAATTCTTACTCCATTTTTATATACTTTCTAATTTACGCCTTAAAAAGTAATCTGTTTAGTTTGTTAAAGTAAATTAGTTACTTATTTCCTGTGAATACTAAAATTACATCTCTTAAGAACTTAGTAGCACCAGGTCTTAACTTATCATAATAAGCTGTAAATCTTTCATCAGCTACATACATTTCAGCAAGTCCGGCATGAGCTTCTTTAGAGTATTTAGGCCATGTAAAGCACAACCATTCCTTATGAAGTTTAGCTACTTCTTGGGATAATTCTGATGATGCATCATTAGTATCCATTGCATCTAAAAGTTTAGTATTTATTTCTTCTGCTAATAAATTAAATCTATCAAAATCTTCTTTACTCATATTAGCAAATTTTTTATTAGATTTATTAACAGTATCATCACCGTATTTATCACGAATTTCCTTTCCGTACTTCTTTTCATTTTTTTCTATTAAATCTTTTTTAAACCCATTAAATTTTTCTTTATCTGCCATTTCAATTTCTCCTTTTGTATTAGCAATAGTTTTTTCAACATTTTTAATTAATAAATCAAGTCTTTGTCTTTCTTCCATAAGTTTCTCATGATGACTTTCTAATGCTTCAGCAATATTAAATTTAGGATTATTTAATATATCTTTTATTTCATGGAGGCTAACTCCAAGTTCCTTGTAAAATAAAATTTGCTGAAGCTTTTTAACTTCTATTTCACCATAAATTCTATAGCCTGAAGAACTTACTCTACTTGGATTAAGTAGTCCAATTTCATTGTAATATCGTAAGGTTCTTGTACTTATTCCAGCTAGATTACTAAGCCTTTGAATAGAATATTCCATATCAGCACCTCCTATATTTTTAATATACACATTTACGTAACGTTAATGTCAATAAAATTTATTCATTTTTTAAAACTTATATAAATATATTAGAAAATAAGATTCTTTTATATAAATCTTATTTAAAGGATATAATTTATAAAGCAAGGTGAAAAGGTTTACTTAAAATATTAACTTGTAAGGAGAGGTGTTTTTATTATGAAAAACTTAAACATTTTAGAGGGAATAAATTTTTTAAAGGAAGCACCAGATACAATCATTTTAGATGTTAGAACAGCTAAGGAATATAGTAGGGGACACATGAAAAATTCAATAAATATACCTATTTATGAGTTAAGAGAAAGAATAAAAGAGTTAGATGAATATAAGGAAACTAATATATTAGTTCATTGTGCAAGAGGAAGAAGAAGTCCTGTTGCAATAATTACTTTAGAGGATAATGGCTTTAAAAATTTATTCCATCTTTATTCAGGAATAGTAGGGGTTTGGGATACAGTAGGTAAGGAGTTAATTTAAATATAAATTTATTTAGGCTAAGAATTTAATTGACTTCTTAGCCTTATCTTTGTAACTAAATGATAAATATTGGATATATCTATTTAATTTATAATGAAAAAAATATATAATGTTTTAGTAAAGAAAAATATATTTATAAATTAAATTTTATATAGAAAGGTGAAATTTAATGACTATTTCAGTAGTAATTGCTATGTTTTATAGCATGAATATAATAAGTGCAGTTTCCCTTATTTTTATTGAAAGAAAGGAGCCAACGACGACTTGGGCATGGCTTTTAATATTACTTTTAATTCCAGGAGTAGGGTTTATTCTTTATTTAATATTTGGTCAAAACTTACATAGACAAAAAATATTTAGAGAAAAGAAGATTGTAGATGCTAAAAAATTAAAGGATCTAGAAGAAAAGTTTATAGAAGAAGATAATGCACACAAGATACAAGAAGGTTATAAGGATTTAATTAAAATGAATTATAATCATTCAGGATCCATGTATACCGTGGGAAATAAAGTTAAAACATATATAGATGGAGAAACGAAGTTCAGAGATTTATTATCAGATATAAGAGGAGCTAAAAGGTTTATCCATATAGAATATTACATATTTAGATTAGATGGACTTGGAACTAGCTTTATAGAGGAGTTAAGAAGAAAGGTAGAAGAAGGGGTAGAGGTAAGATTATTAGTAGATGCAATGGGCTCTAAGCATTTAAGAATGAGGCAAATAAGATATATTGAAAGTTTAGGAATAAAGTTTTCAATATTTTTCCCAGGTATTTTACCATATGTAAATATACGTTTAAACTATAGAAATCATAGGAAGATAGTAGTTATAGATGGTGAAGTTGGATATGTTGGTGGCTTTAATGTAGGAGATGAGTATGTTAATGGTGGAGATCAATTTGACTTTTGGAGAGATACTCATATAAGGATTAAGGGAGAAGCTGTTAATGAATTAAACAAAAGATTTATTTTAGATTGGGATTATGCTTCAGAACATGAGGTTATGGATTATGAAAAGTACTTTCCAAAGCAAAAATCCTATGGAGATGTTGGAATACAAATTATATCTTCAGGGCCTGATAATAAGGAGCAATATATTAAAAATGCTTATATGAAGATAATAAATAGTGCAAAGGAACGAGTATATATTCAAACACCATATTTAGTTTTAGATGAGCCAGTACTAGAAGCACTTAAAATAGCATCTTTATCAGGAGTAGATGTGAGAATAATAGTTCCAGGAGTACCAGATCATTTCTTTATGGAATGGATGTTAAGTGCTAATATTGGTGACTTAATGGAATTTGGAGTAAAGATATATAGATATGGAAAAGGATTTATTCATGCCAAAACTATTGTAGCTGATGGAAAGGTATGTAGTATAGGAACAGCAAATTTAGATATAAGAAGCTTTAGCTTAAATTTTGAAATAAATGCAGTTATATATGATGAGGAATTTTCTAAAAAGCAAGAGGAAATATTCTTTAATGATGAAAAGGAATGTAAGCTAGTAAGCTTTGAAGAGTATGAAAATAGAAGTAGAGCATTAAAGATAAAAGAAGCTTTGATACGTTTGGTGGCACCTATATTATAATATTTGTGTAAGAGATAAGACTGAAAAGTTAATATTAGTAATGGTGGAAATCCCTAAGGGGATTTATTATATTTATTAATTTAAGAAACTAAGAGAGTTTCTACCTCAACTTTTCACTTTTACGTAAATTTGTTTACTTGTAATATCTACAAAGCACTTTAATATCTACATTGACTTAAAATATAGACAAATATATAAAAGAAAATTCTAAAAATTTAAATAAAATGTTGACAGATAGATAATCTTTGGTATAATTAGGTAAAAGATTAATAAATTTAAGAGAAAACTTATGGAGGATTTTATGAAAGGATTAAGAATAGAATTAGAAAAATTTTATAGCTTTTTTTACTTTACATTCTGGGGCTTTATATTTAGCGCTGGTTAT
Organism: Clostridium sp.; assembly: GCF_051654825.1. Taxonomy (GTDB): domain Bacteria; phylum Bacillota; class Clostridia; order Clostridiales; family Clostridiaceae; genus Clostridium. The sequence continues at coordinate 4,561 of NZ_JBOFYU010000175.1, read as the reverse complement.
TTTGAGTACAAAAAAAGTGAATATAATTCTTTCTTAATGAGTATATAAAATTCTGACTATACATAGGTGTATATAAAAGATAATTCGTTTATTTTAGAAGAACTCATTAAAGGGTTCTTCTTTTTTTATAAAAATATTAATAAGAAGATAAATTAAGGGGGCAACAATTATGGTAATTATTTTAAAACCAAAAACGTCAGGTGAAGAGGTAAAAAAATTAACAGCAGAATTAGAAGCAAAGGGAGTAACAGTTAATCCAGTAATAGGAACTGAAATTGTAATATTAGGATTAGTAGGGGATACTAGTAGAATAGACCCATTACAAATAGAAGCTAATAATAATGTAGAAAAGGTAATGCATGTTCAAGAGCCTTTTAAAAAGGCTAATAGAATGTTCCATCCTGAAAATACTATTGTAGATATAAATGGTCAAGAAATAGGTGGAAAGAAAATAGCAATGATAGCAGGTCCTTGTTCAGTAGAAAGTGCAGAGCAAATTACTTTAATTGCTAATGAAGTTAAGAAATTAGGGGCAAATTTCTTAAGAGGTGGAGCATTTAAACCTAGAACTTCACCATATAGTTTCCAAGGACTAGAATATGATGGATTAGAATTATTAAAGGTAGCAAGAGAGCAAACAGGGTTACCAATAGTAACAGAAATTATGTCACCATATGATGTAGAAGTATTTAATGAAAATGTAGATGTAATACAAGTTGGTGCAAGAAATATGCAAAACTTCGATTTATTAAAGGAATTAGGAAAAACAAACAAGCCTATTTTACTAAAAAGAGGTTTATCTGCTACAATAGAAGAGTTACTAATGAGTGCTGAATATATAATGGCAGGTGGAAATGAAAATGTAATATTATGTGAAAGAGGAATAAGAACTTTTGAAACATATACAAGAAATACATTAGATTTAAGTGCAATACCAGCTATTAAGAAATTAAGCCACTTACCAGTAGTAGTAGATCCAAGCCATGCAACAGGTAAGCGTTTCATGATTGAACCACTTGCAAAGGCTGCAATAGCAGTAGGAGCTGATGGATTAATTATAGAGGTTCATAATGATCCTGCAAAGGCATTATGTGACGGACCACAATCTATTACTCCAGAGAACTACGGAAAGTTATTTAATGAATTAAGAGCAATAGCTGAAGCTGTTGGAAGAGAGCTTTAAGAGTATTATTAGGAAACTCCACCTGGTATTTGCTAGGTGGAGTAAGTTATATTGGGAGGTTCTTATGAATTTAGTTGTAGACTTAAAGGAAAAAAGTTATCCAATTATTATAGAAAAAGGTTTAATTAAAAATATAGCCTTAGAAATAGAGAAGGTTTTTAAGGGGAAAAAGATAGTAATATTAACAGATAAAAATGTTGATAAATTTTATGGTGAAGCTGTAGAAAATAATCTTAAAAGCTATGGCTATGAAGTTAAAAAGATAGTTTTAGAGCCTGGAGAGGAGACTAAAAGCTTTAATACTCTTCCATACCTATATAATGAATTATTAGATTTTAAAATAACTAGAAAGGATTTATTATTAACATTAGGTGGTGGAGTAATAGGAGATTTAGGTGGATTTGTAGGGTCTACATATTTAAGAGGAATTGAATTTATACAATGTCCTACCTCACTTCTTGCACAAGTAGATAGTAGTGTTGGAGGAAAGGTTGGAGTAGATTTAGAAAGAGGTAAAAACCTTGTAGGAAGTTTTTATCAACCAAAGGCTGTTTTAATAGATCCAAATGTATTAAATACATTAAGCGAAAGATTCTTTAATGATGGAATGGCTGAGGTAATAAAATATGGTTGTATAAAGGATAAGGACTTTTTTTATAAGTTAAAAAGTTATAAAACTAAAAAAGAAGTTATAGATAATATAGAAGAAATTATTTATACTTGTTGTGATATAAAAAGAGAAGTAGTTGAAAGAGATGAAAAAGATACTGGAGATAGAATGTTATTAAACTTTGGTCATACTATTGGTCATGGAATTGAACAGTATTTTAATTATAAAAAGTTTACTCATGGTGAAGCAGTAGCTATAGGAATGTATGCTATAACTAAAATTAGCGAAGGTCTTGGAATAAGCAAGGAAGGCACAGCTAATGAAATAAAAGAATTATTAATTCAAAATAACCTTCCATATAAAATGGAAATAGCTATGGAAAACATTTTAGAAGCAATAACATTAGACAAAAAAAACCTAGGGAAAACTTTAAATGTTATATTATTAAATCAAATTGGAGATTCAATAATATACAAGACGAATATAGAATTTTTTAAATAATGAGGTGAGATTTTGGGTTCTTTAAAATTAACACCAGGTAAAATTAATGGTGAAGTAAAAATTCCACCTTCAAAAAGTATGGCACATAGAGCAATTATTTGTGCAGCCTTAGGAAGTGGAAAGAGTAAAATAGAAAATATAGATTATTCTGATGATATGATTGCAACTATTGAAGGAATGAAAGCTTTAGGAGCAAAAATAAATAAGTGTGAAGAATACTTAGAAATAACAGGTATATTTTCAGAAGAAGTTAATATAGAAGAAAATAGAGTAATTGATTGTAATGAGTCAGGTTCTACTTTAAGATTTTTAGTTCCTATATCATTAGTGTTTAATGGAGAAAGTAGATTTTTAGGAAGAGGAAATTTAGGAAAAAGACCTTTAACTACTTATTATAATATTTTTGATAGAGATGGAATAAAGTATTCATTAAGTGGAGATAAGCTTGATTTATTAGTTAATGGAAGTTTAAAGCCAGCTAGTTATGAAATAGAAGGCAATGTAAGTTCACAATTTATAACAGGACTTTTATTTGCACTTCCTCTTTTAAATGGTGATTCTAAAATAGTTATAACTACAGAAATGGAATCAAAGGGATATATAGATTTAACTCTTTCTTGTATAAAGGATTTTGGAATAGAAATTATAAATAATGATTATAAAGAATTTATTATTAAAGGTAATCAAAGATATAATTCTAGAAACTATAGAGTAGATGGAGATTATTCTCAAGCAGCCTTTTACTTATCAGCAAATGCTTTAGATAACCCTGTACTTGTAAGAGATTTAGATTTAAATTCTCTTCAGGGAGACAAGGAAGTTATAGATATATTAGAAAGAATGGGATTAGACTTTAAAGTAATAAAGGATGGAGTAATGGGAGAAAGAAAGGGAGAATTAGTTTCTACTATAATAGATGGTTCTCAATGTCCTGATATTATTCCAGTTTTATCTTTAGTTGCAGCTTTAAGCAAGGGAAGAACTGAAGTAATTAATGCTGGAAGACTTAGAATAAAAGAATGTGATAGATTAAAGGCAGTAGCTACAGAATTAAATAAGCTAGGAGCTTGTATAGAAGAAAGAGAAGATGGCTTAATAATAGAAGGAAAAGAAGAATTAGATGGTGGAATTGAAGTTTGGAGTTGGAAGGATCATAGAATAGCAATGACATTAGCAATAGCTTCAACTAAATGTAAGAAACCAATAATTATTAAAGATTGGGAATGTGTTTCTAAATCATATCCTAAATTCTTCGAAGATTTTAAGATGCTAGGAGGTTGTGTAGATGAGTGGAATGTGGGGGAATAATATAAGAGTTTCTATATTTGGAGAATCCCATGGAACAGGAATAGGTATTACTATTGATGGACTTCCTTCAGGATTTGAAATAGATATGGACAATGTTTCCTTTGAAATGGGAAGAAGAGCACCAGGAAAAAGTTCAATATCTACAGCTAGAAAAGAAGGTGATAAGCCAGAAATTTTAAGTGGGTATTTTGAAGGAAGAACTACAGGAACTCCTTTATGTGCAGTAATAAGAAATGCAGATACTCGTTCAAGAGATTATGGAAAGCTTAAGGATTATATGAGACCAGGTCATGCAGATTACCCGGGAAATATAAGATATTCTGGCTTTAATGATTATAGAGGTGGTGGACACTTCTCAGGAAGGATAACAGCACCATTAGTATTTGCAGGGACTATTTGCAAGCAAATACTAGCTGAAATGGGAATAGTAATAGGAGCTCATGTAAGTTCAATAGGAAATATAAATGATACTAGCTTTTTAAATGCTGAAATAAATAAGGATGAATTATTAAAGCTAAAGGATGAAGAGCTACCATTAATGAATAAATCCTTAGAAAATGAAATGAGAAATGAGATATTAAAGGCTAAGGAAGATGGTGATTCTATAGGAGGAACTATAGAATGTGCTGTTTTAGGAATAAAGCCAGGTATAGGAAATCCTTTCTTTGATTCAGTAGAATCAACATTAGCACATTTAATGTTTTCAGTTCCAGCAGTAAAAGGAATAGAATTCGGTAAGGGATTCCAAATGTCAACAATGAAGGGTTCAGAATGTAATGATGAGTATTATTATAAAGATGGAGAAGTAATGACTAAAACTAATAATAATGGTGGAATATTAGGAGGAATAACTAATGGAATGCCAATATTATTTAAAGTTGCTATTAAGCCTACTGCATCTATAATAAAGGAACAAAATACTATAGATATTTCATCTAATGAAGAGGTTAAATTAAAGA
>NZ_JBOFYU010000174.1:0-24186 GCF_051654825.1 Clostridium sp. | reverse complement strand
TTAATGCTAAGGAAATAATATATGTTTCATGTAATCCAAAGACATTAGTAGAAAACCTAGAAACATTAATAGCATGTGGATATGAAGTAGTAAAGAGCACTGTAAAAGACATGTTCCCAAATACACCACATGCTGAGACTGTAGTTAAATTAATTAAAAAGTAATATGTAAAGCCCTTGAATACACTCATTTTATGAGGAATTCAAGGGCTTTTTTACTTTTATATTTACAGCATATATATATATTTATTTTAAGTTAAAAAGTACTTTGATATTGGGATAATAAGAGTTAGAAATATAAATTATATAGGAAAATATAGTATGTTGACACTTTTGCTACTTAGTGATACTATATAGTGGTAATAAGTAATACTATATAGTAGAGGGGTAATTATTTTGGAAAATATTACGGAAATGTTGAAAGGTGTGTTAGAAGGCTGTGTTCTTGAAATTATCAGCCATGAGGAAACCTATGGTTATGAAATTACTAGAAAGCTAAATGCACTAGGATTTGCTGATGTTGTAGATGGGACAGTTTACACAATATTAGTGAGACTTGAAAAGAATAAATTGGTGGAAACTACAAAAAAACCATCTGATATGGGACCTCCTAGAAAGTTTTTTACATTAAATGAGGCAGGACATGAGGAATTAAAGAAATTTTGGAAAAAGTGGGATTTTGTATCTATAAGAATCAATGAGTTAAAGGAGAGAAGATAATGAATTTTTGGGATAAGATAACTGGGAATGATATGACTAGAGAATTTAAGTCTTTTGAATTAAGGGCTAAAAATCTACCTAAAGAGTTTAGAATAGCATGGGAAGAAATTAAGAATAATCTTTGGGAGCACTCAGATTTTACTGGAAGAAACTTAATGCCAATTCTTGATGGGGCACTTGGTTTACTTGAAGAAACAGCGGCTGATGGGCAGAGTGTGAAAGAAGTTTTTGGTGAAGACATAAAGGGATTTTGCTTAGAGTTAGTTGGAGAAGATGGAGCAAAATCTTATAGAGATAAGTGGCGTAATCAATTAAACAATAATATTGCTAAGAAATTAGGTAAATAGGAGGAGAAAATGAGTATAAGAGATATAATTGAAGGTAAAAAAGAATGGAGAGCGCATATGGATCGTATCAAAGCACTTCCAAAGGATTATCAAATTGTTTATAATGAGATTCAAAAATATCTTTATAAGGTAGGTCCTGTTGAGTTAAGTGAAGGAATAGATTTGCTTGTTGGAATTGTTGATCTTTTTGAAGAAGGTTCATCTTTAGGTAAAAGTGTATTAGAAGTGACCGGTAATGATGTAGCTGTTTTTTGTGATGATTTAATTAAAGATTCAAAAACTTATGCTGAGATATATCAAGAATCTTTAAATAAATAATTTGATAAGTCTATTAATAAAATAAATTTAAAGAGGTATGTAGATATAAAAATAATAGAGTTTAAGATAAAGAATTTAATAACTACGGGGTGGATAATGAATAATGATAATTGGATATTATGTCCCATATGTAACAATAAAACAAGGAGCAAGATAAGAAAAGATACAGTAATTGAGAACTTTCCATTATTTTGTCCAAAGTGTAAAAATGAAACAATAATAAATGTAAAACAGCTTAATACTACAGTTGTTAAAGAGCCAGACGTTAAGATGCAGAGCCGATAACATGTGAATTAAATCACAGTTATCGGCTCTTTTAGTATAAACAATTAAATTAGTTTATTAGAACTAAAAAATCCTTTGAGATTAATAACAACTTTCAAAGGATTTTTTATTGTAGTAAATATAAAACTTTAACTTCATTTATTAGATAGAATAATGAAAAGTAATACAACTATAAATTTAGCTTAAAATGTGGGGAATATTACGAATGAAACTAAATAAAAAATATTTTGAAAAAGTGTAGTCAAATTGCACAAATTAGTATAATATAAAATATATAAAATTTAATGAGAAGAATAAATCAAAAAATTTTAATTTAAAACCTAGTAAATATATAGGTTAACTAAATAATAAAAGGGGGATATTTATGCAAAGCACATTTTTAAAGGACTTCGTTATGATAACAGACGTTAAAACAATAGGATTTATAGGGGCTATTTTATGTTTATTTTTTCTAGTTTATAAGGTAGAAAAGAAAAATGCTAGCTTTTCAAAGCGTATGATAATAGCAACATTATCTGGATTAGCTTTAGGGGGATTAGCGCAATTTATAGCAGGTTTTCCTAGTTCACCAGGGGAAATAACATGGATTAAAGAAGTAACTAAATGGTATGGTTTAATAGGATATGGATTTATGGATCTATTAAAAATGCTGGTAGTTCCAATAGTATTTATTTCAATAATTAGAGTAATTATAAATATAAAGGATGGAGAAAACTTAGGTAAGCTAACATCTAGATCAATATTAACATTAATGATGACAACTACAATTGCAACTATTGTGGCAATAATAGTTGGTACTTTCTTTAAACTTGGAGTTGGTGGAGAAGCAATACAAGCTACTACTGAAATAAAGGAAATTACGTCAATTGTAGATACATTAAGAGGGTTATTACCATCAAATCCTATAAAGGTAATGGCTGAATCAAATGTAGTTGCAGTAGTTATATTTGCAGCATTTATTGGATTAGCAATTAAAAAATTAAATAAAGATTTTTCAGATACTATAAAACCAGCAGTAGATTTAATTGAAGCTGGATATAAAATAATGACAGGTGTAGCGGTAAGCGTAATAAGATTTATGCCATATGCTGTAATAGCTTTACTTGCAAATACTATTATAGCAAGAGGATTATCAGAAATACTAAGTGTTTTAGATTTTATAGTTGCTTTATATGTAAGTATAGCAATAATGTTTGTAATACATTTAATAATAGTTTCGTTAAATGGATTAAACCCAATAACATATGTAAAGAGGGTTTCCGAACCACTTATATTAGCATTTACATCTAGATCTAGTCTAGGAACATTACCTGTTACAATAGAAACATTAACAGATAAAGTAGGTATGGATAATGGAATTGCTAGTTTTGTAGGAAGTATTGGTGCTAATGGAGGAATGAATGGATGTGCAGCTATTTATCCAGCATTAATGGCAATAACATTAGCAAATATGTCAGGAACTCCAATGGACTTTAGTTTCTTTATAATGTTAGTTTTAATTATTGTAATAAGTTCATTTGGTATAGCAGGACTTCCAGGTACAGCGACTATGGCAGTTTCAGTTGTAATATCAAGCATGGGGATGGGAGCAGCATTTCCTTTAGCAGGAGGAATTTTAGCAATAGATCCAATATTAGATATGGGACGTACAATGTTAAATGTTAATGGAACAATGGTTACAGCTGTTACAGTTGCAAATAGCTTTGATAAAATAGACAAGGATGTTTTCAATAGTGATAAAGAAGAGTTAGTTAAAGGATAATTAAAAATTTATAATCATAAAAAAGCAAGGTACTTTTAAATACCTTGCTTTTTAGCTATTTTCAATATAATTTTATTAACTGAATAACATTACGAACAATAAAACTTTTATACTAAATATTGAATGAATAAGGTTGCTAATCCTAAGAAGAAGAAGAAACCTAAAACATCAGTAAATGTTGTTACGAAAATTGATGAAGCTAAAGCTGGATCAATTTTTAGTTTTTTAAGAACAACCGGAACTATAAATCCTGTAACAGTTGCAACAATCATATTTAAAACCATAGCTATACCAATAACTATACCAAATATAATTTTACCTTCCCATATATATCCTAGTATTGCTATAACAATACCAATGGCAAGTCCGGTAATAGCACCTATACCAAACTCTTTAAATAAAACGTATCGTGTATTTTTATAATCTAACTCACCTAGAGCGAGTCCTCTTACGATTATAGTTAATGTTTGAGTTCCAGCATTTCCACCCATACCAGCAACTATAGGCATGAATGTAGCAAGCGAAACTACTTGTGCAATGGTGCTTTCAAACATACCTACAATAGATGATGCTAATATAGCGGTAAGAAGATTAATAAGTAGCCAAGGTAATCTATATTTAACAGATTCAGATAGTTTTCCATTTAATTTTTCACCATCATTAACTCCACCAAGACGATTAATATCTTCTGTTCCTTCATCTCTGATTACTTGCATAGCATCATCAACAGTTATAATACCTAATAATCTATTATAATCGTCAGTAACAGGCATAGTTAAACATCCGTACTTAGCAAATTTTAAGCCTACTTCTTCTTTATCCATATTGTAAGGAATAGATTTAAACTCTGTATTTAAAATATCTGAAATCTTACTATCAAAATTACTAGTTACTACATCTTTTAGTGAAACAATACCCTTTAATTTATCTAAAACATCAATAACATAAAGATCATAAATATTTTCACTTTCATCATTATTATTTTGAAGATAATGTATAGTATCTAACACAGACATATCTTCTCTTATAGATATAAATTCAGTAGCCATTATACCAGCGGCTGTATCAGGATCATAACTCATTAATTGTCTAACGTTTCTAGCATCCTTATCAGTTAATTTAGATAAAATCTTATTTGCTTGTTCTTCATCTAATAAGCCTAATAAGTCTGCAAGCTCATCAGAAGACATTTCCTCAATAATATTTTTTTGCTTATTATCAGAAAACATCATTAAAAGAGAATGTTTTTCTTCATTTTCAGCTTCATCAATAATAGTAGCAATTACTTTTTCAGGTAATCTACTTAAAATATCAAAGCTATCCTCAGGATTTTCTATTAAAAGGTCTAGAATATCAACTGGATGTAGAGTTTCTACATAGTTAATTATGCTAGATTGTGGAGCATGAAGTAAAAAGCTTCTTAATTCATATTTATTCATATTTATTTTCATAAAATTATCCTCCTTTTTTAAGAGGATAACCTTATGAAAATAAATATAATTAGTTATCCTCTTAAATACTCAATATTAAATTTTTATTTAAGTTAATCTGTTTACTAGGGTCTGAATCCATTTATAATCCTCCTTTATAAAATAAAAAGACTTTTTGTGCTCTACACAAAAAGTCCATAAATACATTATAAACAAAAGTAGAGCTTTAGCACTATAGAGCGTAGATAATTAAATCAGCTACGTTAAAAAACACCTTGGCGATGATTTTTGTTAACCCATTGGAATCTCTAGATTTTTCTGGGTAGTAGCATATTTCTTTATAGGAGCCTCACCTAACAAAATTATTCTATTTTATACTTATACTATCATATATGAATATATAAATCTATATGTGATAGATAAATATAAAATTATATTTATCTTTAAATAAACAAAATATAGAAATAGAGAGAAATCAATGTATATTTAACATAAAAATTACTAAAAATAACTAGAGAAATTAAAAGGAGTGATTATGGTGAAAAGCAGGAAAAATACAAGTATATTATCAATTGTAATTGCACTTATATTGATATTTTCAATGTCCATAAGAGTAAGTGCTAATATGATAATACCTAATAATATGGTGATAGCAACTGAAAATAATTATTTATATCAAGTTGAATATGAGGATTTTTATATTAAAGCTAGAAAAATTACTTCAGAGGATAAAAAGAATGTAGGGTATTGTTTAGAGATAGATAGAGAATATCCTAGTGGTGAAAACTTTGTTTTACTTGGAGATCCAATAGATGTTGTTAACGGTGTTTTAAATGCAGGTTATCCCAATAAAACATATCAAGAATTGAACTTAGATAATGAAGAACAAGCATATTTTGCAACTCAAATAGTGATATGGAGTGTAATAGAGGGATATGATGTTTATAAATTTAAGGGAGATAACCCTAAGATAATAAACGCAATTAGATCTATTCATGATAATGGAGTAAATGGAGTAAGTAAGCCAACTGGCAAATATATATATAAAGAATACGATACAAATAATGTAGTTCAAGATATAGTAATGGTGCTAAATAATGATGGAGCTATTAATGAAGAAAATGGAATAAATAGATCAACAGTTAATGAAGAAGGAATTATAGGAAAGTAAAAGTAATATAATTTAAAAAGTAATCTAAATGGAGATAAATATTATGGATTTGATTTATAGCTTTGATATAAGGATTTTAATGTGGATAAGAGAATATCTTGATTGTAAAGCACTAGATAATATAATGAAGTTAGTTTCTACTTTAGGTAATGCAGGAGCTATATGGATTTTTATAGGTATAGTACTTTTATTTAGCAAAAGATATAGAGGGGTAGGAATTACGCTTTTGTTAGCATTATTAATTACAAGTATTTTAGGTGAAGGAATTATAAAGAATATAATACAGAGGGTTAGACCATTTGTAAGTAATCCAGATATAAAGTTAATAATAGAGGCTCCAAATTCATATTCTTTTCCATCCGGTCATACAGCATCTTCATTTGCAGCAGCTAATGTATTAGCTAAGTATTTTAAAGATAAAAAATATTTATTTTATGGATTTGCAGCATTAATGGCATTTTCTAGATTATATTTATTTGTTCATTATCCATCAGATATTATTGGTGGAATTATATTGGGATTAATAGGAGGCCGAATTGCTATTTATATATACAAAAAATATTTAAGCAGAAAAAATAAATCTAAAATATTCACAAGGAATTGAATATAAATATTTTTTACTATTTAGGAGGCAATATAATGGGAACTGAAAAACTAGAGAAAAAAATAAAGAAGGTTTATAAAAACATTAAATCAGGCAGAGTTACAGAAGAAGTAGCAGATGAGATTTCAAATATAATTGAATCTATTGAAGATTTAAGTAGTGATGCTAGAAACAAATTTAATGATGTAATGGTAGATATGAAAAAAGCTATGAAAAATATATATAAATAATAAAACAGAGGTTTATATTTTATAAACCTCTGTTTTATTGATTTAGTGATAATTTTAAATATAGTAGCATATACTTAAAGGAATTTTTTGTTAAATAAGAGGAAATTTTATTATTGATTTCATATAATAAATAAAGCATAAAATAGGAGAGGGTTATGGAACGAAGTAGCGGTATATTAATGCATATTACATCATTACCAAGTAAATATGGAATTGGAACCTTTGGAGAAGAAGCTTTCAAATTTGTAGATTTTTTAAAGAAGTCCGGACAAAGATATTGGCAAATACTACCTTTAGGACCTACAGGATATGGGGATTCACCATATCAATGTTTTTCAGCTTTTGCAGGAAATCCTTATTTTATTGACTTAGATTTATTAAAAGACGAAGGTTTACTAGATGAAAATGATTATAAAGATGAATTTTTTGGAGATAAAGACAATAGTGTAAACTATGAAGCAATATTTAATAGTAGAAATAAGGTTTTAAGAAAAGCTTATATAAATTTTAAAAGTAAATATGATTGGAATATAAAAATATTTGAAAGAGAAAATAAAGAGTGGTTAGAAGATTATTCTTTGTACATGGCATTAAAAACTAACTTTAATTTGGTAAGTTGGAGCAATTGGAGTAATAATATTAAATTAAGAGAGAAAGGAACATTAGAATTATATAGATTAAGGTTAAGTAATGAAATAAATTATTGGAAATTTGTACAGTATAAGTTCTTTCAACAATGGACTAATTTAAAAAAATATGCAAATTTGAATAATGTTAAGATAATAGGGGACATACCTATATATGTTGCAGCTGATAGTGTAGATGTATGGAGTAATCCAAGAAATTTTAAATTAGATTCTAACATGAATCCAACAAGAGTAGCAGGATGTCCGCCAGATGCTTTTTCTGAAAGTGGACAACTTTGGGGAAATCCAATTTATAATTGGGATGAGATGGAAAAAGATGAATATAGCTGGTGGATAAGTAGGGTAAGAGAAAGCTTTAAACTTTATGATGTAGTTAGAATAGATCATTTTAGAGGATTTGAGTCATATTGGGAAATACCCTATGGTGAAGATACAGCTATAAATGGAAAATGGATTAAAGGACCTGCCTTAAAGCTTTTTAATAAGATAAAGGATGAACTAGGAGAACTAGAAATAATTGCAGAAGACCTAGGAATACTAACTGATGAAGTAATAAAATTTAAAGAAGATAGTGGATTTCCAGGAATGAAAATATTACAATTTGCATTTGGTGGAGGAAATGCTTATTTACCACATAATTATAATAGAAATTGTGTAGTTTACACGGGTACTCACGATAATGACACTATATGTGGTTGGTACACTAAAACAGCTACTATGAAAGAAGTAGATATAGCAAATAAATATTTAGGTTTAAATGTTGAAGAGGGAATAAACTGGGGATTTATAAGAGGTGCATGGGGAAGCATTGCAGATTTAGCGATAACGTCTATTCAAGATTTATTAGAAATAGGAAATGAGGGGCGTATGAATTTTCCATCAACTTTAGGGGGAAATTGGACGTGGAGGTTAACTAAGTCTGATTTAAATGATTCATTAGCAAATAAGCTTTATGAAATTACTAGTATTTATGAAAGGCTTTAACTGATTTAATATAATGATTATATATATAATTAAATATGTAGATATCTAAAAGCAACTAATAATGAACTGTCTACTGTCAATTAGACAGGAGCAGTTCACAACTTATGTTGCTTTTATTTTTGTATAAAAATTAAATAGTAAAAAGAATAAGTAGTATGTTAAAATGTTAATAATTTATTATAATATAATTAGTGAGGGATAAAGGTGAAAGAATTTAGATTAGCAAACTTAAATGATTTAGATGAATTAAATAAAATATTAATAGATTTAGTAGAAAATAAGCATGAAGGTTTTGGCTGGACAAAGAAATATCCAAATAGAGAGATTTTTAAAAGAGATATAGAAAATGGTGAGTTTTACGTATTAGTAGATAATGAATTAAACAGCTCTATAGTTGGAGGAGTTGTTTTGAATAAAGATGAAGATATAAATTATAAAAATATTAAATGGAGTAGTGATGAGGAAGCTTTAGTGATACATAGGTTATTCACTTCATATAAGTTTAAAGGTAGTGGATATGGAAAAATAATGATGGATAAAATAAAGGAAAAAGCCAAAAAAGAAAGTATTGAATATATAAGATTAGATACATTTAGTAAAAATGTAATTGCACAAAACTTATATAAAAAAGAAGGATTTAAATATATGGGAAATATAAATTTAGAAGGAAAAGATGGAGAGTTTTATTGTTTTGAATTTAAAGTATTATAATCCATAATTTATAAAAATAAGAAAAAACTATTTACAAAGATAAAAAGTACAGATATAATGATGTTAATGAAAAACTTAATATACTTTAAGATGTTTCTTATCTAGAGTGGTGGAGGGACTGGCCCTGTGAAACCCAGCAACCGATATGATGGTTCATTTACCAATTCATAAAACGGTGCTAATTCCTGCAGCTTTTTTTAGCTGAAAGATGAGAGAATAAATTAATAGGTGATTTTTATGCGCACTAGAGATTTATTCTCCAGTGCGCTTTTTTGTTATATAAAATGAAAATAAGGTGGGATTATAAATGATTAAAATAAGTAATTTAAATAAAAGCTTTGGCGAACTTAATGTAATAAAAGATGTATCTTTAAATATTAAAGAAGGTGAAATATATGGATTAATAGGTCATAGTGGAGCTGGAAAATCAACATTACTAAGATGTATAAATGGATTGGAAAGTTATAACGGTGGCTCAGTAAAAGTTATGGGTAAGGAAGTAAAAGAACTTAAAAATAATGAGTTAAGAGAATTTAGAAAAGATCTAGGAATGATATTTCAAAATTTTAATCTTTTACAAAGAAAATCAGTTTTTGATAATATAGCACTCCCTTTAGAACTTTGGGGATATAAAAAGGACAAGGTTAAAAAGAGAGTTTTAGAATTGCTAAAATTAGTTGGGTTAGAAGATAAGCTAAATGTTAAGCCATCATCATTAAGTGGTGGACAAAAACAAAGGGTAGCAATTGCAAGGGCATTAGCATTAGAACCTAAAATATTGTTATGTGATGAAGCTACATCAGCATTAGATCCAAAAACAACTAAGGATATATTATCATTACTTTTAAAAATAAATAAAGAATTAGGAATTACAATTGTTATTGTTACTCATCAAATGGAAGTAGTAAAAGAGGTTTGTGAAAAGGTGGCGCTTATAGAAGGGGGCATTTTAAAAGCAGAAGGGCAATCAGAAGAACTTTTCCTAAAACCAGGTGTATCACTTAAGAAATTCTTAGGTGAGGATGATGAATTACTACCAAATGATGGGGTTAACATAAAGCTATTCTTCCCAAGTACATCATCAGAAAATGCATTAATAACCAAAATGGCTAGAGACCTAGAAGTTGACTTTTCTATTGTATGGGGCAAATTAGAAAAGTTTAGAGATGATGTACTTGGAAGCCTAGTTATAAATATTAATGAAAATGATAAATTAAAAGTTTTAGAATATTTACAAGGAAAAGATATTATATGGGAGGTGCTTAATTAATGGCAGATATTTTAATACCAGCATTTAAAGAAACATTAATAATGGTTATTTTTTCAACTTTATTTGCAATAATAATAGGATTTATTCCAGCTATAATTCTTATAGTTACAGCTGACAATGGCTTAAAACCAAACAAGATAATATATAAATCATTAGATACAGTAATAAATATTTTAAGAAGTTTTCCGTTTATAATTTTGATAGTTGCAATAGTTCCATTTACTAGAGCTATAGTAGGACGTTCAACAGGAACGTTAGCTGCAATAGTTCCACTAACAATAGCAGCTGCACCATTTGTTGCTAGGGTAATAGAATCAGCATTAAGGGAAGTTGATCCAGGAGTAGTTGAAGCTGCTAAATCATTTGGTGCTTCTAATACACAAATTATTTTTAAGGTAATGCTTAAGGAAGCAGTTCCATCAATAATATCAGGACTAACTTTAACTATAATAAGTATAATTGGATATTCAGCAATGGCTGGAACAGTTGGTGGAGGTGGCCTTGGTGACTTAGCCATCAGATATGGATATCAAAGATATCAAACAGATGTAATGATAATAACAGTAATATTAATAATCATAATAGTACAAGTATTACAATCACTTGGAAATTATTTATATAAAAAATTATAATAAGTTTTAATAAATTTAGGGGGTATTTTAAATGAAAAAGAAATCAATTTTATCAGTTTTATTAGTAGGAATATTATCTT
Organism: Clostridium sp.; assembly: GCF_051654825.1. Taxonomy (GTDB): domain Bacteria; phylum Bacillota; class Clostridia; order Clostridiales; family Clostridiaceae; genus Clostridium. The sequence goes on along the minus strand of NZ_JBOFYU010000174.1, from coordinate 12,996 downwards.
TAGGATTAATAGGATGTGGGGCAAAAAATGATACTTCAGGGACAGATGATAAAGTAATAAAGGTTGGAGTTAGTCCAGTTCCTCACAAAGAAATAATAGAAAATATTAAGCCGCAAGTTGAAGAAGCAGGATATACATTAGAGGTAATTGAGTTTACAGATTATGTTACACCTAATACAGCTTTAGCAGAAGGAGAGTTAGATGCAAACTACTTCCAACATATTGCTTACTTAAATGAAACTAATGAAAATAAAAAATTAGATTTAACTTACACTGCAGCAATTCACTTAGAGCCAATAGCTTTATATTCAAAGAAATTAACAAAGTTAGATGAGTTAAAAGATGGTGCAAGAATAGCAATACCAAATGATCCATCAAATGAAGCTAGAGCTTTAAGATTATTAGAGAAGCAAGGGTTAATAAAATTAAAGGATGGAGAATTAATTACACCAAAGGATATAGTTGAAAATCCTAAGAATTTTGAGTTTGAAGAATTAGAAGCAGCTCAATTACCAAGAATATTAGAAGAGGTAGATGCAGCTGTTATAAATGGTAACTATGCTTTAGAAGCAGGTTTAAATCCAGCTAAGGATGCATTAGCAATAGAAGATAAAGATTCAGAAGCTGCCAAAAATTATAGAAATATACTAGCTGTTAAAAAAGGAAATGAAGAATTAGAAAAGATAAAAGTATTAACAGAAGCATTAACTTCTGAAGAAACAAAAAAATTCATAGAAGAAAAATATGAAGGTTCAGTAATTGCAACATTTAATTAAAGAGTATAGGAGTGCCAAGGGGTACTCCTATTTTATTTGTATAATGGACTAATAAAATAGAATATTATATTGAACTTTGTAACAAATAGTAGTGGAATTTAATATATTAGATTAAATGAAAATATATTATTTGTTTATAAAAAAGGCAAATAAAGAGGAGGGACAGGCATGGCAAAATGGGTATTAGATGCAGGCCATGGAGGAATTGACCCTGGTGCAATTGGCCCAACAGGTAAAAAGGAAGCTGACATAGTTCTAGAAGCTGTTTATGAAGCAAAGAGACTTTTAGAACGAAATGGAGAAACTGTAATATTAACTAGGACGGCAGATTTTTATTTGGATCTAAATGAAAGGGTGAATATTGCTAATAAGTTGAATGCTGATTATTTTGTTAGCTTTCATATGAACTCTTTCGTTGATAGATCAGTAACTGGTAGTGAAATATTTATATTTGAAAAAGGACAAAAGTCCGAAGGTTTAGCAAAATTTATAAAAGATGAATTAATATCAAACTTAAAATCAAAGGATAGAGGAATTAAAGAAGGTAGTTTCACAGTTTTAAGAGAAACAATTATGCCAGCAGTAGTAGTTAAAGCAGATTTTATATCAAATGAAAACGTAGAAATAAACTTTGATGCAAAAAAATATGGGTACATGATAGCAAAGGCATGCCTAGCAATGGTGGATAAAGTACTGATAGATTTACCTGTACTAAAACCTAAAACACCATCTAAGACGGCGTGGAGAGTTTGTATAGGATATTTTAAAGATTATGATGATGCTGAAAATCTTGTTAAAGAAGCAATATCACAAGGACATAAAGACGCATATATAATTCCTTATGAGGGTTAAATAAAAATAGGTTCTTAGGAACCTATTTTTATTTTGAAATCAAATATTTCAAGAGAAGATTGTAATAAGATAAAGATAAAATGGTAAAACATTCTTTTAAAAAATTATTAAATGGAGTATACTCTAATTATTGTTGGAGTATTTTATGTATATCAGTGATATTAAAAGGGGTAGAGTATATATGGAAAGCATAATATATTTAACTGAAGAAGAGATAAAATCAGCGATAAACATAAAAGCACTTAAAAAGGGAATAGAATTAGTTTGTGTAGAAATAGATAATACAATAAAATTTAGTGGAAATACATTAGGAAAGCTAAAAAGTAAGTTTAATGGAGAGATATTTATAAAAGGGGTACAGGATGGAACGTTAGTAATTAAATTATTAGAATTAAATGTATCAAAAATAGGGGTTTTTAAAGTTTCAAATATCTTTATTACTAAGTTAATTAATAAAATTGTTAAGAAGAAATATATAAATATAAATGAAAGCGAAATGTTAGTTGATATAGAAAAATTAGAAGAGAGGTACTGTACATTTTCTATATCTATTGAAGATGTATATATAAAGGACAAGCATTTAATTATTAAAGGTAAAAACTTAGAGACATATTTAATTGGATAAAAGTAAATAAGGACGGAGGAATTATTATGAACATATCAGAAGTGAAAGTTGGAGTAACTGGTAATGATTTATTAAGTATGATAAATGAATTTGTAAGTGTTGATGGGTTAAATATAGATAATGTATTAATAGGTGAAGAAATACAATTTATAGGAAGCTTTACAAAGGGATTTACAATTGAATTTAAGGCAGGTCTTAAAGTTAATAGAATAGAAGATGGGATAATTCAAGCAGAAATATCTTCATTTAAGCTTATGAAGTTAGGTATAGCATCTATATTAAGAAAGTTAGCATTAAAATATGCACTTAAAGCCTTTGAAGAAAAGGGAATTACTTATGAAAAGGGAAAAGTATATATAAATATAAAGAAGATATTATTAGATGTTCCATATATAGATTTTGATATAAAAGATATTTTTGTAAGTAACGGTATGTTAAATGCAGCTGTTGGAAATATAAATATATCAGTAAAGGGAACTATAATAAAGGAAGAGGAAAAGGTTGCAAAAATAGAAGAAGGGGGATGTACATCAGTATCTGTTATAAATAAAGTGAAAGATGGATATTCTTTAGGAAGGGATTATGTTGAGGAAAAGTTACCGCTTAAAGCTAAAAAAGTAAGTGATTATATATTTATATTACCAGATATGGGTGCTTTAATTTATAGATTATTAAAGGATAAAAGAGTTCCTTTAAAAACTAAATTAGCAATATCAGGTTCGTTAGCGTATATTGTCTTTCCAACAGATATAATACCAAATAATATACCGTTTGTAGGACGTATAGATGAAATAGCAGTAGCATTCTTTGCATTAGATAGAATAGTAACCGATGTACCAGTTTATGTAATACTTGAAAATTGGGAAGGTAAAAATGATATAATATTAGTAATAAAAAGCATAATAGAGTATGTTACTACATTTACAGGAGCTAAAAACGTAGAAAAATTATACAGAGCTGTTGATGAATTAATTGAATTATAGGATTTATTTTTAGGAGGAAATTAATGAAGTATTATTCAGTATATAGAGGGAAATCTGGAGTACCAAAGATATTTACAAATTGGGCAGAATGTAAGGCAGAAGTAATTGGATGTAAAGGAGCTATATATAAAAGCTTTGGAACAGAAAAGGAAGCAATAGAATTTTTATCATTAATGGCTGGAGGAAAGAGTAGCAGAAAATCAGAAAGTGAAAGTGCAGAAGATGTAGAGTCAAATGGATTAATTATTTATGTAGATGGAAGCTTTATGGTTGATAAAGGGAACTTCTCTTATGGATTAATTGCACTTAATGATGGAGAAGTTATTCATGAGGACAGTGGGGTTGGATTTGATAAAGAGGCAATACCATTAAGAAATGTATCTGGAGAAGTTTTAGGAGCTATGAAGGCTGTTGAATTTGCGATAAATAATAACTTTAAAGAAGTTACAATTGCCTTTGACTATCAAGGAATAGAATGCTGGGCATTAGGGACTTGGAAGAGAAATAATTTAATAACTTCAGGTTATCATGATTTTATGAAAGAAAACATGAAAAAGATAGATGTTAGGTTTAAAAAGATAAAAGGACATTCCGGTAATAAATATAATGATATTGCAGATAAGTTAGCTAAAAATGCATTAATTAATAATTAAAATAAAAGAATAATTTGGGCAATTTTACATATCATAAGTATATCAAATTAAAATAAATAAAAAAGAGGTGCTAATGATGGGTAAAATGATGAAAGGATTAGCAGCAGGCGCTGTTATTGGTGCAGCTGCTAGTATTATGCTAATTCCACAATTGGATAGAAAAACACAAAAAAGTATTAAAAGAGCAAGTAGAAGAGCTATGGGAATGGCGGAAGATGCTTACGATACTATGATTGGTTATATGAAATAGTTTAATGAGAAAAGAATGAAATTTTTAATTTCATTCTTTTTATTTATATTATTTTTAAATATATAAATAAATTCAAATATTAAAAGAAATAAATTGTTTTAAGTAATTTTTTTTATGAAAGGAAAAATTATATTAAAATATTTTCAATAAAAAACAGTATATAAATAAGTAATACTTATATACAAATATATCTAAAAAAACTAATAAAAATAAATTTTAGTAAATGATTGAAATGACAAATCTAGTTTTTTTTATACTTTTAATGGTATAATAAATAGTATAATAAAATACAGAGGGTATAAAAAATAATAAAATATAATTTGGCGAAAAAAATAGTGAAAAAAAAGATATTTTATAATAATTGGTATATAAATTTGAAAAAATGTGATACAATTAAGTAAATACATAAAATTTAGAAAATTAATCATATCTAGGAAATGTAAAGGAAGAGTGGATAATGGAAATTCTTGCGTTAGGGGAAAAGATTAAAAGAAGAAGAAAAGAATTGAATATGACTCTAAAAGATCTTGCAGGAGATAGAATTACACCGGGGCAAATCAGTTTAGTAGAATCAGGTAGATCTAATCCATCTATGGACTTACTAGAATATTTAGCAGGGGCATTACAAACATCTGTTGAGTATTTAATGGAGTCAGAAGAAACACAAGCTGAAAAAATCAGTGTGTATTATGAGCAAGTTGCTGAATCCTATATATTATCTGGAGATTATATTACTGGAGAAAAATATATAGAAAATGCTTTATATTACTCAGAAAAATATAATCTAGAATATAGAAAAGCAAAAATTCTATATTTAAGAGCAAAGATTTATATGGGAAAAGGTGAATTAGTATTAGCTCAACAATTCTTTTTATCATCCAATGTTATTTTTATTAAAAATAACAATTATGAAGAGATTATTAATACATTTTTAAATTTAGGAAAAATAACGCTTAACTTAAAAGCATATCATTCTGCAAGTAGTTATTTAAGACAAGCTGAAAAGGTTTATTTAGATAATAATATAGGAAATGATCACTTGTTAGGTGAAATTTATTACTTTATGGCTCAAGCTTACTTTAAAACTGATAATATTAGTAAAGCAATGGATTATTCTTTCCTTGCTAAAACAAAATTTGAGCAAGTTCATAATAGAGAGGAATATGCAAAAACTTTATTATTATTATCATCAGAATATAATAAAAAAGGTGACTTAGCCAATGCAATAAAATATTCGCAAAAAACATTAGAAGTTTATAAGGAATTAGAAGAACTTACTAATGTATCAGAAATAGAAAATAATTTAGGGAAATTATTCTACGAGTTTGAGAACATAGAAGAATCCTTTAAGCATTATGAAATTGCAAAAGAAATTAGGGTAAGAAGAAAAGATGAGAGAGTAATATATACTTTGATTAATATATGTGAAAATTATATCAAACTTAAAAACATTGTAAAATGTGAAGAAGTTTTAAAAGAAATTAGCTCATATTTAAAAGAAGATGATATTGAGGGGTTAATAGAATACAATTTACTATGGTATAGAATTTATACAATAAAGGAAATGCAAAAAGAAGCCGAATATATATTAATAGACACCTATAATTTAGCAGAGACAAATGGTTTATACAAAAAAGCGGGGCAGGTTGCTATTATGATAGGTAAGTTCTATATAGATAATAAAAAAGACTTTGAAGCTGCTAAATATTTAGATAAAGGAGTTAATATTTTTAGGGAAATCGGAATCCTTAAAAATTAACTCAGGCGGGGGTTAAAATGGAAATATTATCAACTGGTGAAAAAATAAAAAGAGCAAGGGTATATCAAGGAATTACTTTAAAAGAACTATGTGGAGATAAAATATCTATATCTAAAATGAGCTGTATAGAAAACGGTAAAATAAAAGTAGATAAAGATGTTTTAGAATATATAGCTAATAGTCTAGGCGTAGATTACAACTATTTAGTTCAAGATGTTCATGAGCAAATAGTTTCTAACTTAGAGCTTATAAGAAGTAATTCTATAGCAAAAGATGAAATGGACAATGCAATAAAGCATAATTTAAGTTATGCAATTGAATATTCCTATGATGATTTAGCTTTTGAGCTTATACATAGATTGTTTGCATTCTATGTAGAAAATAATAAGGTTGAAAATATACAATTGATAATATCACAATATTATGATTTATACCAAAAAAATAATACTGAAGAAAATACTATAACTTATTATAGAGATATGGCTACATTCTTCTTTAGTATTGGAGAGTATAATGAGGCAATTAACTACTATTCAAGAATTAGAGAGCTTATTATTGAGGGTGGAATAAAAGATAAAGCTTTATACGCATATTTATCATATAACGAGGGAACTAGTTATGAAAGACTTAAGATAGTAGATAAGGCATATGACGTTTTAAGTGAAGCAATTAAATACATTGATAGTATAGATGATGATATAGATAAAGGTGCTATATATCATACTTTTGCAACATTAAATATAATGTTAAGAAAAGATGAAGCGACAAAATATATAGAAAAAGCATTTCAATATCAAAAGGATAATCCAGTAGCACTAGCAATATCTAAGGGAAAAAATGGTGAATGCTATTTTTATGTTAATGAAAGAGAAAAGGCTATTGAAGAGATAAGAGAAGGGATTAGATTATTCCCTCCTCACAACAAAAAGAAATATGTTAAGTTTTTAAACACATGTATAAGAACCTTATACAATAATAGCGAATATGATTTCGCTTATGAGATTACAGATATAGCTTTAGATTTAGCTATAAATACAGAGGATATTATTTTAATAGAAGAAGCTTATTATTTTAAAGGAATGATTCTTCAAAAGAAGGGTATGCATAGACAAGCAGAAATGTATATGAATTTATCCTTAGATTCATTATTTAAATTTGATAATAAAGAAAAGCGATATCAAAGATATTTAGATATGGCTCAAATGTATTATAATTTAGGCGAAGCGAAAGATTCGTTAAAGTACTTTACTTTGGCAATGAAGATGGAAGAAAATATATAAATATAAATAAACACTAATAAAAAGCTTATACTTTTGTATAAGCTTTTTATTAGTGTTTATTTATATTATAAAATTTATTTTAAATTTAAAAAGCTAGCTGCTATTTTCCATAAAGAGCATTTAGTAGAAAATATATTTGGCATAAAGAATAATCCTCTCATAACAATACTTCCTTTCATAATTTATATGTATATAAACCCTTTAACTTACTTTATTATATATTCATTATATTAAGGAAAAGAGAAAAGAATAATCCACTTAAATGCTTACAATTTATGTACATTTAGGCTATTAGAAAAAGATTAAAGAGGTTGTAAAAAGCATAAAAACACCACAAAAAGTGGTGTTTTTGTACTTTATTTAAGATTTTTTATTAAAATTAGCTTAGCACCATAACCTTTTAGCTCTGTAATAATATTAAGTATGGTATTTTTCTTTGAAAACTTAAAGTCTATGCGAGGAAAGGATGCTTTGTGTAAAATTTCTTTTTCTTCTTTTCCTAGTCTATCAGGAGAACCCATAGAAAGCCAGTAATTATAAGATGATCCTATTCTCTCATTAACTTCATAAGTTATAATTCTAGATGATTTTTTTATATTAGCTATATTAAGTGAAAGCTTTTTCTTATATACTTGCCTTTTTTCTATTTGAGAATGTATATAATCAGGATTTATTAACGAATTAAGAGTGTCACTATATGAGTAAAGCAATATGCAATATTCATCATCCTTTTTAGTTACTATATACCCGTTATCCATACAAACAATTTCATCACCTAATTTACTAAGAAGATAATATCCATAATATGATGGTTTTCTAATACCCATATCATTTACTATTCCAGGGGCTCCTATGAAAACTTCATTTGTTAAACTTATTTCTCTTTCTAAAACATCAAAGGCTCTAAGAAAGTCTAAGGAGTTTCCTTCAAAAATAGTGTTGTGTATTATATATGGAAGCATATAGGCTGTATCGTATATTTTATTTAAGATATTATCAGATTTAAATGGATTATCTATAACATCTAATTCGTAAGTATTTTTAATAAACTTACGTATTTCTAAAGCTATATCTTTAGAGAGAGAAGTTGACATTTGGAATTTAAAATCGCTTATATCTAGGTAATCAATTTCTGAAAAATATTCCAAAAAGCTTTTTAATACTTGTATATATTTTTCAGTTGTAAAAGCAGGATTATCTAAAACTATAAGGGGCTTTAAATCAATATAATCTAAAAACTCTATTACACTTTTAGCCTTATTCCAATTATAGAATTCTGAATTTGGGAATACGCCCATATCACTAAAAAACACTTTTTCAAGTCTACCATATTCGAAGTGGATTTCATCTTGTGTTTCTTCAAGAATATCCTTATTATCTTCAATTAATAAATCGAAGGCATCACCTAAGTTGATTATTTCCTTATAGGATTTATTAAATTCCATTAGAGTATCTTCCATATCTATATGAATTTTCCAAAGTCTATTTTCATAATTATATCTTTCATAATCTTCTAAATCATATGATAAATAATCAAGTGCTTCAGATAAAGGATAACATTCTAATACTTTAGAATTATTAAACTCCTTTTCTGTTAATCTATGTTTTTTTCTATATTGAAGTGGAGTGCAATTATAATAATGCTTAAAATTCTTATTTAAATAACGAACATGTGAAAATCCAACTTCATCAGAAATATCAGAAATACTTAAATCACTATCTAAAAGCAATTTTATAGATTCTTCAACTCTTGTAAGGTTAACTAAATCTGTAAAGCTATATCCAGTAGCATATTTAATTTCATGAGATAAGTAGTGCGGACTTAAAAACTCTTTTTTAGCTATATCTTGTAAAGTAATATTACTATCATAGTTATTGAAGATATATTTTGATATTCTATGATATCTAGCTAATTGTTCTGTTTTATCCTTTAGTTCTTCTTTTTCATAGGTTAAATAATGAAAATTATTAATTAAGTGATATAAAAGATCAACAAGCATTGATTCTATCTCTTCATCATAATCTTCTATTTGCTGAACTACTTCACAAAGTATTTTAGAAAGAAACGATCTAAATTCATCATATTCTTCACCCTCTTGAGCTCCAACATCTGTAGTATTGGTATAAAAGAACATATTATTTATATCTTTATAATATTTTTCAAAGAAGTAAGGATCTATGTGAAAAATAAGAACCCTATTATCTACATCACTATAAACTCGATGAGTTTCATTTACATTAATTATTTCAAGTTCCTTTTCTATAATATCAAAGGAATCTGTATCAATTGTAACCTTTATACTTCCCTTTAAAACATAAATGATTTCTATAGAATTATGCCAATGTAGAGGGTAGTTAGATATATTTGCATATGTGATTTTAATGGGTAAATCTGAATCATATGTTATATATTCTTTTCTCATTAAATATCATCACCTTTAATAAAAGTATTAAAAAATTAAAATAATTTATATAAAATATAATATAAATTATTATTTTCATACATTAATTATAACCTAAGAAAGAAAATTTATCAGTTTGGAAAAAAATAAATTTTAATGAACAAATTACATGATAATTAAACTTTGACTTTCTTTGACTTTTGTATTAATATTTAATTAAAGCTAAAAATAATAAAGAGGCAAAAAAGAGGAGGACTAGAGAATGAATATTGATAAAATGACTTTAAGAGTACAACAAGCCTTAAATGACGCTAGCTTATTAGCAGTAAAACATAATCATCAACAAGTGGAGGTAATTCATCTATTTTCAGCTCTAGTTGAGCAAGAAGATGGATTAATCCCAAATATATTAACAAAGATGGCAGTTCCTTTAAAGGCTTTAAAGGATGATTTAAATAATACTTTAAATAGTATGCCTAAAGTTTTAGGAGAGGGAGCTAACTCATCAGGTGTTTATGCAACAAGACAAATAGAAGAAGTTTTAGTGAAAGCAGATGATATATCTAAGCAATTTGAAGATTCTTATATAAGTGTTGAGCATTTAATGCTTGCAATTATGGAAGTAGACAAAAATGGATCAACAAGTAAGTTATTAAGTAAATATAATATAAATAAAGATAATTTTATGAAGGTTTTAGCAGAAGTAAGAGGGAGCCAAAGAGTTGAAACGCAAGATCCAGAAGGAACTTATGAAGCTTTAGGCAAATATGGAACTAATCTTACTGATTTAGCTAAAAAGCATAAGCTAGATCCTGTAATAGGAAGAGATGAAGAAATAAGAAGAGCTATAAGAATTCTTTCTAGAAGAACTAAAAACAACCCAGTTTTAATAGGTGAACCTGGTGTAGGTAAAACTGCAATTGTTGAAGGTTTAGCAGAAAGAATAGTAAGAGGAGATGTACCAGAAGGATTAAAGGATAAAACTATCTTCTCATTAGATATGGGAGCATTAATAGCGGGAGCTAAATATAGAGGTGAATTTGAAGAAAGATTAAAGGCAGTATTAAAGGAAGTTCAAAGTAGTGAAGGAAGAATAATATTATTTATAGATGAAATTCATACTATTGTTGGAGCAGGTAAAACTGATGGGGCAATGGATGCAGGAAATTTAATTAAGCCTTTACTTGCAAGGGGAGAACTTCACTGTATAGGGGCAACAACCTTTGATGAATACAGACAATATATTGAGAAAGATAAGGCATTAGAAAGAAGATTCCAACCTGTAATTGTTGAAGAACCAACAGTAGAAGATGCAATATCTATCTTAAGAGGATTAAAAGAAAGATTTGAAATTCATCATGGAGTAAGAATACATGATTCAGCAATTGTAGCAGCTTCAAAATTATCAGATAGATATATACAAGATAGATATTTACCTGATAAGGCAATAGATTTAATTGATGAAGCTGGAGCAATGATAAGAACAGAAATAGATTCACTTCCAACAGAATTAGATAAAATAAGAAGAAGACAATTCCAATTAGAAATTGAAAGAGAAGCATTAATAAAGGAAAAAGATGAGGGATCTAAAAAGAAATTAGTAGCATTAGAAAAAGACATAGCTGAGTTAAAAGAAAAAAATGATGAAATGACTGCAAAATTTGAAAAAGAAAGAGATGCTATTATTAGCTTAAGAAATTTAAAAGAAAGCCTTGATGAAAAAAGAGGAGATTTAGAAATTGCTCAAAGAAATTATGACTACAATAGGGCTGCAGAAATACAATATAGTGAAATACCTGCAATAGAAGCAGAAATATCTAAAAAGGAAATTGAGGTAAAAGAAAATTATGAAGGTGCATTATTAAAAGAAGAGGTAACAGAAGAAGAAGTATCACAAATTCTTTCAAGATGGACTGGAATACCTGTAAGTAATCTTTTAGAAGGTGAAAGAGAAAAACTACTAAGATTAGAAGATGAAATGCAAAACAGAGTAATTGGTCAAGAAGAAGCAATTACATCAGTAGCTAATGCTATTTTAAGAGCAAGAGCAGGGCTAAAGGATGTTAATAGACCAATTGGGTCATTTATATTCTTAGGACCTACAGGGGTTGGTAAAACAGAATTAGCTAAGACATTAGCAAGAAATTTATTTGATTCAGAAGAAAATATTATAAGAATAGACATGTCTGAATATATGGAAAAGCATTCTGTATCTAGATTAGTTGGAGCGCCTCCAGGATATGTTGGATATGATGAAGGTGGACAATTAACAGAAGCAGTAAGAAGAAATCCATATAGTGTAATATTATTTGATGAAATAGAAAAAGCTCATGAAGATGTATTTAATTTATTCCTACAAATTTTAGATGATGGTAGATTAACTGATAATAAGGGAAAAACAGTAGATTTTAAAAATACTATAATTATTATGACCTCTAATATAGGAAGTAGTTATCTTTTAGAAAATACTGATGAAGATGGTGTTAATCCTACAATTAGAGAAAGCGTAATGAATGAAATGAAGCTTAGATTTAAGCCAGAATTCTTAAATAGAGTTGATGATGTCATTATGTTTAAGCCATTATCAGAAACAGGAATTAAAAAGATAATAAATATATTCTTAAAAGAAGTTTCAAATAGATTAAAAGATAGAAATATAACATTAGAGGTTACTGATGGAGCAAAATCTATTATGGCTAAAGAAGGTTATGATATGATTTATGGAGCTAGACCTTTAAAAAGATATATACAAAATACCTTAGAAAATGATTTAGCTAGAAAAATAATTAAAGGTGAAATAACTTATGGATCTAAGGTGATAATAGATGAAATAAATAATGAAATTAAAATTAATGTAGAATAATTTGAGAGTAGCTAACTGTAAAGGTTAGCTATTTTTTTGCTAAAATAAAGGGGTAAGCTCAAGTTTGCAGTAAATTTAAACTATTTATTATATTGCAACTTTATTTTTTTTGTAATAATATGTTGACAAGACGAGGTGTTTAGTTGTATTATAAACAACGTAATATGTATGCGGCTTTAGCTCAGCTGGATAGAGCAACGCCCTTCTAAGGCGTGGGCCAGGAGTTCGAATCTCTTAAGCCGCACCATACAATTATGCGTCTTTAGCTCAGCTGGATAGAGCAACGCCCTTCTAAGGCGTGGGCCAGGAGTTCGAATCTCTTAAGACGCACCATATGGTGAGTGTAGTTCAGTGGTAGAGCGCCAGTTTGTGGCACTGGTTGTCGTGGGTTCGAGTCCCATCGTTCACCCCATTTGCTGGGATATCGCCAAGCGGTAAGGCACCGCACTTTGACTGCGGTATTCGTAGGTTCAAATCCTGCTATCCCAGCCATTAAGGTTTACTAGCTCAATCGGTAGAGCACTTGACTTTTAATCAAGGTGTACCGGGTTCG
>NZ_JBOFYU010000173.1:0-8027 GCF_051654825.1 Clostridium sp. | reverse complement strand
AGAATTCAATAACTATTATAAGCTTGATATAGGATCAATAGAAAATAATATTTTAGTCCAAAGAGATGGAAGTTTATCAGGATATATATATCCTGATTTAAGCCAAGATATAAATGAAATTAGGATAAAGGCAATTGATTCTGTAGGAAATCAATCTATTAATGATGTTAGAACTATATATTTAGTAAAGAAAAATACTCAGTATGCAGTTCTAAAACCTGAAAATCTAAAGGTTAATGCAAATGATTTAGTAAATATAAAAGTTAAAGTAAATAATGTTTCAAAAGCGAAAGAAGTATTGTTTAAATATAAAATAGATGCTAATTTAGCTAAAATAATAGATGTTACTGTATTATCTGAAAATATTGGGAATATTAGCATAGAATATAGTATTTCAATGGATTCTGATAATTATCAAGTAGTAAGTGGAAAAATAAAATTACTTGAATCTATTAGTGGTGAAAAAGAATTGGTGAATATAAAGTTAGAAAATAATAGTTTGAATCTTTATAACACAGAAATTTCTTTGGAAGGAAGTACAAGCTATACTAATGATTCAGGAAAAACAATTGTTTTAGATACAATTTTTGTGAAATATACTAATGCATTAGAAAGTGTATTAGCAGAGATATTGCCTTATTGGGGTGAAGGATTAACGTATAAGTCTTATTCTAATATAGTACCAAGTTTAGGTAGTAATTATGATTATTCCAATATAGGATTAAATATTAAAGTAAAAGATAATAAAGGAAAAGAATATCCTATTATTTATAATAATGATGTAAATAAGTTTATAGCAGTATTACCTTTAAAAGAGGATATGTATACTTTAACCTACGATATGCCAGGACATTTTATTATTGATAGGAGATTTACTATTGATAGAGTTGATGACTTTGGTGGAGGATATGTTGAAAGTATTGAATTTGAAAGAGTTTTAGCTGGTGATATTAATAAGGATAATGTAATTGATATAAATGATGCAATAATAATAAGAGACAACTATTTAAGTACTCTTAGAGAAGCAGATATAAATTATGATATAATAGTTGATATGAAGGATATGAATTATATAATACAAAATTATTTAACTAAAAATCCTAATATCATAGATTCACCAGAGCCCGTAGAGGAAAAAGACGGAGAAGTTCTGCAAGATGTAATTAATTCTTTAAAAAAGACAACTATAGTTTCTACTAATTCAATAATGAATTTAAAGGGCGAATCAACACAAACTACAGTAATTTTAACTTGGAATGAGCCTGATGTAAAAATAGGATTAACAGGATATATAATTTACAGAGAAGGAAAAGAAATAGTAAATTTAAGAGCTGGAACAGTAAGTTATATAGTTGAAGGATTGAAACCAAATACTATTTATGGATTTAAGGTTGTAGTTAAATATGTAAATGGCAATGTTTCTAAAGCAATTTCAATAAATATAAGAACTAAGAAATAGATGTAAAAAGAGAGCATAAAGCTCTCTTTTTTATTTAATAATTTTCAGTATTTTTGGGAAAATAGAAATACAGATTTGTAATATGCAAATTGTATGGAGGATAAAAGAGTATGAGTGTTAAAAATTTAAGCATATTAAATATAGTAATGCTATTTTTTATGTATTTAATTCTAACAATTGCAAATGAAAAAATTATAATAGTATTTTCATTAGGAATTATATTAGCATTATTAATTTTAATAAGTAAAGGGAATTGGAGAAAAGGACTAAGCTATACTGTTGGATTAGTAGTGTTAATAGGAGTTTTGGCTATAATTATTATGATAATTAGACCGGAGTATCTTAAAATTCAAACTAACTTTGTTATTACATATGGGTTGTTTTCTATGCTTGTATTTCTTATGTGGTTTACCACATATTCATTAAATAAAACAAAATCAAGATTAGAAGAATTAGAAAAAAAGCTAATAAAGTTTGAAAAGGAAGAAAGGAAGTCAAATATCCTTACTATGGAGGAATTTGAAGATAGAAAGAAGTTTATATTGAAGGGATCTTCTAGAAGAAAAGAAAAAGTATATTGTTTAGAAGTATTTATTACATCAGGATATAGAAAGAGCTTTTATAAATCATTGTTTGATAGTATTGGAGCTAGTATATATAAAAGTATAAGAGAGAATTATGATATTGTAGCTGAAAAGGATAGCAAAACATATATAGTATTACTTCAAAATACAACGGAAGAGGGAATAGGAGTAGTTATTAAAAGAATTACTAAAAATATGAATAGCACAATATCATTGGAGAAGGATATTGTTAATTTTAAAAGCTATGAGGTAGGAGAAAAGTATGATAGTTAAGTATATAATGCTTGGAGCATTTATAATATTTACTTTTATAATGATTTATTATTCAAAGCTAGCTATAAAGGGATTATACTATAAGATAAATTATAAGGAAATTTCCATACAAAAAGAAAATTTACCAACAATAGATGTTTTTATTCCATCACATAATGAAGGTGTAGTTGTAAAAGATACTTTAGACTCTATGTCTAAATTAAGATACGATGGAAAGTTAAATATATATTTGTTAAATGATAATTCTCAAGATGAAACAGGGGATATTGCAGATGAGTTTGCAAGTGTATATAAGAATATTCATCATATAAAAGTACCACAAGGAGAGCCAAAAGGAAAATCTAGAGTATTAAATTATGGTTTATCTATTTCAAGTGGTGAATATTTTGTTGTTTATGATGGGGATAATCAGCCAGAACCAACAGCAATTCAGTATTTAATGAATGGAGTTTTAAAAACAAAGGGTGCAGTAGGTGCTGTAGGAACAGTTAAAACAATAAATGCAAAGAGTAATTTATTAACAAGGATGATAGCTATAGAGTTTCAAGTTTTTCAGCTTATATTACAAGCTGGAAGGTGGAAAAATAAACAAATAGGATCACTTCCAGGAACAAATATGATGCTTAAGAGATCATTAATTGAAGAATTAGGTGGGTATGATGAATATGCATTAGCTGAAGATGCAGAATTAACAATAAGAATAACAGCAATGGGAGGTCTTATTGTAGTTGAACCAAGATCTATTACTTGGGAGCAGGAGCCCGAAACAATAAAAGCATTATTAAGGCAAAGAACTAGATGGCTACAAGGAAATTTATACTTAGCTTTTAAATTTTTTAAAACACCTAATTGGTGGACTAGAAGATGTTATGATCATTTTATGCATTATTTAATAGTTTATTTAGTTTTTCCAGGATTATTATTAGTATGTAATACAGTATTTATATTAGGGTTACTTGGTATTATTAATATAGATTTTAAAATACCATTTTTATTAGTGTGGTTTTTATCCTATTATGTTTATACAATACAAATAATATTTGCACAGTGGTATGATAATACATTAACACTTAAAAATATGTTAGTGGGCTCAATAATGTACTTTACATATGCTCAATTGTTTATAGTGATATTTTTAAAAGGAATAGTTGCTACTATTAAAATGAGGAGAAATGGTAATTTTTATTGGGATAAAACAGAAAGAGTTGCTGTGAAGAAATAGGTGCTATGAAATATTGGAATAAAAATTTATGTTAAAAATGTAAAAAATAATATGTTTTAATATTAACATTTACTTAATTTGGAATTAAAGTTCCTTTATTACAATTAACTCATAAGGTTGATTGGAGGAATGAATAATGAATAATAAAAGAATTAAGTCAATAATATGTGCAACACTAGCAGCTGGAATGATAAATGGTTTATTTTTAAACCCAGTAATGGCGATGGGGAATAATGAAGATGGAAATGTTGAAATAAGTTCATTTGGAGAAATTAGAACTGGTACATTAGATTCAAACTTTGAAATAAACGAAGAAAGAAGTTTATCAGATTCATATGCAAGAATTCAAGAAGCAGACACTAAGATTGCAATGAGTGCAACTATAAATACAAAGATTAATAGTGAAGTTGAATTAAGCAAAGCATTAGATAATAACAAAATTGGTGGAGCTATATTATTTGTAGATAGAAATTTAAACATAATAGGAGAAGGAAACAATTTAATAGGAACATTAGAAGATGTTTATGAAAATATAGAAGGTAGATTAATGCCTATAATAAAGATAGAAGATGAAAGTGGAATAAATAATTTAGTAGAATTTATAAATAATAGAGAAATTGAAGATTTATATATAACATCTTCAAATAAAGAATTAGTAAAAGAAGTAAGAAATTTAGTTCCAATGGCTAGAGGAATAATTGAATTTAACTTAGGTAAAAGTGGAGATTTAACTAGAGAAGAATTAATGGAAATAGTAGCCAATACAAATAGCAATGCTTCAAAGGTTGCTTTATTACCAGAAGAATTATTAACAAGAAATAATGTAGAGTTTTTACAAAAAAAATTAATTACTGTATGGGGAACTAGCAAGGACGATAAAATAAGTACTCATAAAGTTATTACATCAGGTGTAAATGGTATAATATCGCAAAATCCTGAAGAGGTTATAAATTCGTTAGAAAGCTACAATGGGAATGATACTATAATAAGACATCAATTTATTATAGGACATAGAGGTATTCCTTCATTAGCACCAGAAAATACAATGTCAGGATATAAAAAGGCTTTTGAATTAGGAGCAGATGTTTTAGAAACAGATATATATTTAACTAAAGACAATCAAATTGTTATTATGCATGATGGAACTATAGATAGAACTACTACAGGAACAGGAAATGTTGAAGATTACACAATGGCTGAACTTAAAGAGTTTTATGCAAATGACCAATTTCCAGAAGCATATCCAGATGAAAGAATTCCAAGTCTTGAAGAAATGTTAGATGAGTTTAAAGCTAAGGATGTAGATATATTTGTAGAAGTAAAATCCTATAAGCCAGAAATAATATCAGTCTTAGTAGATTTATTAAAGGAAAAAGATATGGTAGATCAAGTTTCTATAATTACATTTAGTGATGCACAAGCAAAGCTAATGAGAGAAGCTATGCCAGAAATATCAGTTGGATATTTAAGTTCAGCAGGAAATAATGGAAAGCCATATGATTATTTAAGAAATACATTAAAAACTATTCAACCTATGGGAACTACATTTAATACAAGCTATGCAATGCTAAATAAAGAATATTTAAATATTGCTAAGCAAAGAGGTTTAACAATGTGGCCATGGACTTATAGAAAGGAAGCAGACTTAGCTAAGCACTTTACTATGGGAATTCATGGTTTAACAACGGATTATACACAATGGATTTCAAATAAGGAATTAAGAATAGATGGAGAAAAATCTGAGTATAACTTAACTATAAATGGTGTAGAAGAAGTAAATGGAATAACTACTGACTATATAGGAAATGAAAATAATGTTCAAGGTGAAATAGTAGTTATAGAAGGCGGAGAAAACATTGAAGTTAATGGAAATCAAGTAAAGGGTATAAAATCAGGTGAAGCATATGTTCAAATAAAATATACAGGAGATATGTTAGGAAAGCCGTATGATATATATAGTGAGCCAATTAAGGTAAGGGTTGAAGAGGAAGTAAATGTAGATAAGGTTAAAAAGTTAAAAGCTGAAGAAGTGGGGAATGAAAGCTTAAATTTAGTATGGGAAAAGTCAGATAAAGCTTCAGGAATAACTGAGTATGTTATATATAAAGATGGTGAAGAAATAGCTACAGTTCCATCAGAATATACAAGCTATAAGGTTGAAGGATTAAAGTCTAATAGTATTTATGGATTTAAGGTAACATCAAGATATTCAAATGGGGAAGAATCAAAGCCAACATCAATTAATGTAAGAACTACAAAATAAAAATAAGTTCCAGTTAATATTTAAATTTTCTTATATAAAAGTGCTATAAAAACTAATAAATAAATTTGAAAAAGTATTTTGGGATAATCTTTAGGATTATAACAAAATACTTTTTTATTTAGCATTTTTAAAGACTGATAAGGTTCAATTAAAAATAGAATAAGTGATATTTTATATAATAATTTAATGGAGATTTTCATTTCGTAAGAATTCGTAAGGTTTAGTTAAAAGAAATGTAAGGTGTATTTTTTAAAATAAGTATAGTAAGAGATAAAGCTTATCTTTTAGAAAAATATGCTAAAATGGAGAGGTAACTAAACATGAAGAAATATATAATTGCATTAATACTTTTAGTAGGAGTAATTCAAGTTGTAGGAATAAATAATATTAAATCTAAAGGGACTATAAATTATGAGATACAAGATAACGGTTATAATATAAAGATAGTTAATAAAGATAGAAGCTTAGAAAGAGATTTTGTACCAGAGGATTTAGTGGAGATAAATATTCCATTTCACTCAGATGCTACAGTAGAGGAAAAGCTTGTTTCAAGTGAAATAGTTAATCCTTTAATTGAAATGATTGAAGAGGCTAGAAATAGGGGAATAGGATTATGTGGTTTATCCGGATATAGGTCTTATGAAACTCAAAAAGGATTATTTAAAAATTCAATTGATATTAATGGAATGGAATATACAAGACAATATGTAGCTAAAGAAGGAAAGAGCGAGCATCAATTAGGTCTTGCAATGGATATTGCCACTGAGCATGGTTTTATTATGGAAGGGACAGAAGAAGCATTATGGCTTGAAGAAAATGCTTATAAGTATGGGTTTGTCATTAGATATCCTAAAGGAAAGGAAGAAATAACAGGATATAATTATGAGCCTTGGCATGTAAGATATGTTGGAAAAGAGCTTGCTCAAAGATTATTTGAAGAAAACTTAGTTTTAGAAGAAATTCTTTTATAAAATAGGAAGGTAAAATATGAATATTTTAGTTGTAGATGATGATAAGGAAATTTTAAATTTATTAGAAATATCTTTAAGAAATGAAGGATATAAAATATTTAAGGCTAAGGATGGAAAAGAAGCCCTTGATATTTTTTATAATGAGGAAATTAAATTAATAGTGTTAGATGTTATGATGCCTTGTATAGATGGAATACAAGTTTGCAAGGAAATTAGAGAAAAAAGTAGGATTCCAATATTAATGCTTAGTGCTAAAAGAGAAGATATGGATAGGATATATGGAATAATGACGGGGGCAGATGATTATATGGTTAAGCCATTTAATCCATTAGAACTATGTGTTAGAGTTAGAGCATTATTAAGGAGATCTTATTATTTTAATGAAGAAGAAAAAGATGATAATAACTTATTTATTACTATAGGACCTTTAAAAATAAATAAGTCAACTCATAATGTTACTATTAATAATAACGATATAAGCTTAACTTCAACAGAGTTTGATATACTATATCTTTTATCTAAAAATCCAGGAAGGATATTTAGTGCGGAAGAAATTTTTCAGCACGTTTGGAATGAAAAGTACTTTCAATCAAATAATACTGTTATGACTCATGTAAGTAGATTAAGAACAAAGCTAGAGTTAGCAGCAAATGGAGAAAAAATTATACATACAGTATGGGGAGTTGGATATAAGGTTGAAAAAATATAATAATAAAATAATTTTTATAAAAATATTATCAATAATAGTGCTATCAATAGTGTTAGGAATAATTTCAATAAATATTATTGATTTTTTTGCTAGGATTTTAAATCCTTATAAATACTCGGTATTAAAAGACGAGATATATTATTATTTAGGTGTAACAAATGCGAGAGTAATAGTTATATCCATTAGCTTTACATTTTATTTATATATACTTACAAGAAAAAGTATAAAATCATTTTGTAAAATTTTATTTCAATTGGATAACATGATAGAAGGTAAAAAAGATATAAAAATAGATATAACATCAACTAATGAGTTTGGAACCTTAGCTAATAATATAAATACTTTAGTAGAGAGAATGGAAAATGCAGTTGAAGAGGAAAGAAGATCAGAAAAAACAAAAAATGAATTAATAACAAATGTTTCACATGATTTAAGAACTCCATTAACTTCAATTATTGGATATTTAAATATTGTTGATAATGATAGATATAGAGATGAAGTAGAACTTAGATATTATGTAGAAATAGCTTATGAAAAAGCTAAGGT
>NZ_JBOFYU010000172.1:0-1876 GCF_051654825.1 Clostridium sp. | reverse complement strand
TTGTTTCTGCGTTATTCTTTGGAGGACAATACATAGCAGCGATGATAGGAATTTTATCACTTGAATTAATAGTGTCAAATGATAATTTAGAAGATATAAAAGACATATTTAGAGGTATAAAATAGAAATTTTATATGTTTTAATAAAAACATATTAAGAAAATTAGAGGGAGATTAACCATGGATAAAGTAAAATTTATAAGTTTATTTAGTGGAGTAGGAAGTCCAGAAATGGCAATGAGAAATATTGGGGCAAAATATGAGTTACTTGGGTTTAGCGAAATAGACGATAAGGCTATAAAATCATATTGCGCAATACATAATGTAAATAAAGACGCTAATCTAGACGATATAACAAAAATAGACATACCATCATTACAACAAAATATTGATCTAATAGTAGGTGGATCGCCTTGTCAAGATTTTTCAGTATCAGGGTATAAAGCAGGTGCGGATGAGGGAAGTGGAACAAGGAGTTCTTTGATGTGGAATCAAATAGCAATAGTGGAACACTGTAAACCTAAGTATGTTATATGGGAAAATGTCAAAGGTGTGTTACAACAATCACAAATACATAATTATGAAAAATATTTAAACAGAATGAGCGAGATAGGATATGACAATTACAGCAAAATAATAAATAGCAAAAACTTTGGATTAGCTCAGGATAGAGATAGGATGTTCGTGGTAAGCACAAGGAAAGACATTGATATGAATTTTGATTTTCCTAGTGAATATGATTATACAGTCTCACTTAAAGATGTATTAGATGAAAATGTAGAAGAAAGATTTATGGTTAAAAAAGTATTGAATCCAAGAAGAACGAAGAAATACATACAATATGATAATAGCGGGAAAGGGTATAACTCACAGGCGGCAAGATTGTATTATATGGATGGTCAAATGTGTACTCTTCCAAAGTGTAATGGAGGAGATAAGACACAGGTATTATTGGATGAAGAAAAAATGATAGGCAGAAGAATAACACCTTGGGAAGCATGGAAACTTATGGGATTCAGTAGAGAAGATTACTTAAAAGCAGAGGCATCTGGGCAAAGTATGGGAAGTTTATATGCTCAAGCAGGCAACAGTATAGCTGTCCCAATCCTAGAAGAAATATTTAAAATTTTATTAAAGGACTATATTGGAGATGGAAATTAAAAGTATATTAACAACAATCGTTGCTTTTGAATACGATGGAGACTAAAAAGACATTAATGTTCAAGAATACATAGAAAATGAATGTCCGATAAGTGAGGAAACAAAACATAAAATAATAATTGAGGAATAGATATGAGAGTTAAATTAACTGGAATTAAGCGGAATGGAGAAATTGAAGTAGCATACACTAAAATTAATAAATATAATTATAAACAAATATTAAGGGATATTGACACTATAATAAACCTAGAAGACACCTCTGTAATACTAGGAGATGATACACCTTCACTTAAATTGGTGTTTGAAGAAGAAGGTTTAGCTTGTGACAACATGAAAATCGAGATAGTAAAGTAAAAAAATAAATAAAATGCTTCTTTTAAGTGGATACATAATTAACAATAAACAAGGAGAAAATATGAAAACAATAGAAGAAATAGGAATAGAAATAGAAAAGATGCAAATAAAACAGGGAGATACATTAATTATGAAATATCCTTGTGATGATAAAGGGACTTCTTTATTTCCATTAGAAGCGGTAACTATATGGCATAATCATATAAAGAAGATCACAGGATGCAATGTAATAACGATGCCAAAAGAAATAGAAATAATAAAAGAATAAGTGAATATAAAAAAGACAATTAATTACATTAAACGGTACTTAGTTGTCTTTTTTGTTTATAAAAAATAAAATATACAATAAAATGAAAAATATT
>NZ_JBOFYU010000171.1:0-15548 GCF_051654825.1 Clostridium sp. | reverse complement strand
GTTTGAAGCATCCATTCTTTTATATCTCCTTTTTCTGCTGCAATTACAGCCTTCATAGCACCAATTCCAGCATGGCTTAATGCTTCATATGAACCTAAGAATGGTTCTATTTCCTTTTGTAGATTTGCGTTATCTACCTTAGTTCTTATAGATGCTACATCTGACTTTATAGTTTCAAACTCTTCTAATAAAGCAGTTGCTGATTGAACTAATGACTCTTTATTTTGAATAGCTAAGTTAAATGCTTCTATTTTATCAGCTAAATAAACTGACTCATCAAATATAAATGGTCCACTAGCTCCCCCATCATCACTTAAATAAGATATATTTGCGGCAAATCTCTTAAATTCACTTGATGCTTCTGGAACTAATTTTTCTATAGCTGTTTCCCAGCTTTGCATATAGTCAAAGGAATCTGTATTCCATGTATAATCAGCAATACTATAAAGAGCTACCTTTGAAGCTTCAGCTTGATTCATTGGATTTGAATAGAATCCTGTAACATTATCTAAATCTGGATTTAAATTATGCATTGGTGCCATTAATAGCTTTCCATCACAGTAATCATTAACTGGGTAGTTCCACCATACAGCTACATCCTTATTTACTCCTGTTGCAGTTTTAGGCCATTCAAAAACAGATTTTGAAACGTTAGACATAGTTGCATGACCAGTCCACATTACTTCTATATCAGTATTTTGAAGCTTTTGCATAAATGGTTTGAAATAAGTGTTCATATTTGGGCCCCAAGCTGAATTGTATCTTGCAGAAATAACTATCATATTTTCTACATCGCCCTTAGCTTTTACAAACTCTTCATTAATTCTATTAATCCAATCTGCTTGCTTTCCACCATTAGTCCAATCATCTGTATCATCAAATAACACACCAAATTGTCTAACACCTAAATCATATAATTGTTCAAATTTTCTTATAATAGCTTGATAATCCTCTTCAGTAAACTTTAAAGTTGCACCTGGATGGATTGTCCAACAGAAGTTTAAGTTATTATCTTTTCCAGCTTTAGCAAGTTCAGCTATTTCTTGTGCTTTATCTTCTGGATATAATTCCTTCCACTGTGCTCTATGATATGGGTCATCCTTAGGAGCATAAATATAAGTATTCATCTTATATTCACTTGTATCAGCCATTAAGCTCATTCTATCCTCATGACTCCATGGCACTCCATAAAATCCTTCTATAAATCCTCTATTTTTAATTTCTGGATAATCAGCAACTAAAACTTCAGCTATTTTATTATCCTTAGCTTGGTCTAATATTTGATCTAAAGTTATTACTCCATAATAAGCTCCATCTTTATCTGAAGCAGTTATAGTGATTATTCCATTTTCATTTACATCATCACTTATATTTAATAAATAACCTTCTCTTTTATTTAAAGTTTCTAAATCTGTAGTAACTCCATCTAAGCAGTCATCACAATGATCCTTGTTAGAAGTTATAACTATATTAGCTTTGTCATTAACCACAACATCATTTATAACGTAAGAAATGTTATGCTCCCTTAAAGTTTTTTCAAGTCTTGGCATAGTTGCTTCTTCTTGCTCACCATGAATAACAATATTTACTTCATTTTTTAAAGTAAAGCCTGCTGACTTATGTTCAATTTTTTGAGGTACTGGATAAATATTTAAGCTTGACTTAACAATATCTACAGTTTCCTTTGGCTTCATTCCATAAGCTTGTGGAGTTGCAAATGTAGTCATACTTAATGATAAAAAACAAGTAGTGGCTACTCCTGCCTTTAATAATCTTTTACTTCTTTTCTTTTTTAACACAATAAACCCTCCCTAAAAATATACAAGCACTTTACAACTTGTGGTAATCTTTATAATAATTGTATATTTTTTACATAAGATTGTCAATGTAATCCTTTTACTATAATAATTCCTTTATTATTTTATTTTGCTTTAATTTTAAACCTTATATCATTTGACTTTTTATTCCCATCTAATATATAATTATTTCAGAACTTGCTTCACAAAATAAATGTGAATCTTTATTTTTAAAATTTAATTATGCTATTGCTTTGAATAGGAGTAGTACTATAACTTTAAATCTTTAGAGAGCTGCTGGTTGGTGTAAAGTAGTGTTTTAAATATAGGAACTTGCCTAGGAGCTTACTTGTTTAGAAGCAAGTACGGGTTAACCCCCGTTATTTATATAAGTGAGAAAACCTCTAATTTGTTTAGTTGTTTTCTAATAAGAGTGGTACCGCGAAACAATGTCTTTCGTCTCTTAATTGAGATGAAGGGCTTTTTTTATATATTTTTTTAAACTTAGGTTTATTACAAGGAGGAAAAAATTATGGGTAACTACGGAACTTCCGTTGATAAAAAATGGCAAGACAAGTGGGAAGAAACTGGACTTTATAAGTTCGATCCTAACAATGAAGGAGAAAAGCTTTATGTTTTAGAGATGTTCTCTTATCCTTCAGGAAGCCAATTACATGCTGGTCACTGGTTTAACTATGGACCTGTTGATTCATGGGCAAGAATGAAAAAAATGCAAGGATACAATGTATTCCAACCAATGG
The DNA here is from genome assembly GCF_051654825.1 of Clostridium sp. Taxonomy (GTDB): domain Bacteria; phylum Bacillota; class Clostridia; order Clostridiales; family Clostridiaceae; genus Clostridium. The sequence continues at coordinate 12,991 of NZ_JBOFYU010000171.1, read as the reverse complement.
GATTTGATGCTTTTGGTCTTCCAGCAGAAAACTTTGCTATAAAGACAGGAATCCATCCTAAGGATTCAACTGAAAAGAATATTGTTACTATGAAAGAACAATTAAGAGCTATGGGAGCTATGTTTAACTGGGAAAATGAAGTTGTAACATGCAGACCTGATTATTATAAATGGAGCCAATGGCTATTCTTAAAGTTCTATGAAAAAGGATTAGCTTACAGAAAGAAAGCTCCTGTAAACTGGTGTCCATCATGTGCTACAGTTCTAGCTAATGAGCAAGTAGTTGATGGTGCTTGTGAAAGATGTTCAAGTGAAGTTACTAAAAAGGACTTAACTCAATGGTTCTTAAAAATAACTGATTACGCTGATGAATTACTTGAAGATTTAGATGGATTAGATTGGCCAGAAAAAACTGTTGCAATGCAAAAGCATTGGATTGGTAAGTCAACTGGTGCTGAAGTTACTTTCAAAGTAGTAAATTCAGATGTTAAATTTGATGTATTTACTACAAGAGTTGATACTTTAAATGGAGTTACTTATGTAGTTTTAGCTCCTGAAAATCCATTAGTAGACGAAATAACTACAGCTGAAAATAAAGCTGCTGTTGAAGAATATAGAGATGCTGCTAAAAAGCAATCTGATATAGAAAGACAATCTCTTTCAAGAGAAAAAACTGGTGTATTCACTGGTTCATATGCTGTAAACCCAATTAACGGTAAAGAAGTTCCAGTATGGGTTGGTGACTATGTATTAGCTACTTATGGAACTGGAGCTGTTATGGCTGTTCCTGCTCATGATGAAAGAGACTTTGCTTTTGCTGAAAAGTTTAACCTTCCAATAGAAAGAGTTATAACTAATAAAAAAGGTGAAGAAATTGCACTTCCATACTGTGAGTATGGCGTACTTGTTAACTCAGGTGAATTTGATGGTTTAACTACTGAAGAAGCTAAGGTTAAAATAGTTGAAAAGCTAGAAACAATGGGTCTAGGATCAGCTAAGGTTAACTATAGATTAAGAGACTGGTTAGTTTCAAGACAAAGATATTGGGGAACTCCAATACCAATGATTCACTGTGATGAATGTGGAATAGTTCCAGTACCTGAAAATCAATTACCTGTTGAATTACCATATGATGTTGAGTTTGCTCCAGATGGAAAATCACCACTTGCTAAATGTGATGACTTTGTTAATACACCATGTCCTAAGTGTGGTAAGCAGGCTAAGAGAGAATGTGATACTTTAGATACATTTGTATGTTCATCATGGTATCAATTTAGATATACAGATAACAAAAATACTGAAATAGCATTTGATAAGGAAATCGTTGATAAAATGCTTCCAGTAGATAAATATGTTGGTGGACCTGAGCATGCTTGTATGCACCTTCTTTATGCTAGATTCTTTACTAAAGCATTAAGAGATATGGGTTACTTAAGCTTTGATGAACCATTTAAATCATTAACTCACCAAGGATTAATTCTTGGACCAGATGGATTAAAAATGAGTAAATCAAAAGGAAACACTATTTCTCCTGATACTTATATAAACCAATATGGTGCAGACGTATTTAGAATGTACTTAATGTTTGGTTTTGCTTACACAGAAGGTGGAGCTTGGAGTGATGAAGGAGTTAAATCAGTAGCTAGATTTGTTGATAGAATCGAAAGATACCTTGAAACTTCTAGAGAAGCTATAGAAAGTGGTGAAAATAACAAAACTACTATAGATAAGGCTGAAAAAGAATTAAACTTCTGGTTAAACAATGCAATTAAAGGTGTTACAGAAGATGCAGATAAAATGCAATTTAATACTGCAATAGCAAGAATGATGGAGTTTGTAAATGCATTCTCTAAATACTTAAAAGAAGACACTAAAAACTTAGACTTCTTAAAATCAACTTGCAAAAGCTTCTTAAAGATAATTTCACCATTTGCTCCTCACTTTGCTGAAGAACAATGGAGTCTATTAGGTGGAGACTTCTCAATCTTTAATCAACCTTGGCCAGAATTTGATCCTAAGGCTTTAGTTAAAGATGAAATTGAAATAGCTATCCAAGTTAACGGTAAAATAAAAGCTAAGATAAACGTTGCATCTGATTTAGATGATGAAGGAATAAAAGAAGCATCATTATCTAATGAAAGCGTAGTAGCTGCAATAGATGGAAAAACTGTAGTTAAAGTTATCGTTATTAAAGGAAGACTTGTTAATATAGTTGTAAAATAGTATTCTTTAATAAAAATTGATAATACTATCATAAATAAGTTTATATAAAAAGAGCATCATTATTATAATGTTTGCTCTTTTTTGTTACTAAGATATTACTTTCCTTAAATATTGAACTTAAAGATTTTAACTTGTCTTTTTCCTTCTGCATACATTTCGTTATCTTCTGGAACAGTAGCAATTTCCAAGAATTTTCCCCCGACTATTTCACAAGTTCTTGAAGAAGCCATATTATCAGGAACACAAGTTATAATCAAATAATCCATACTATGTTTTTTGGCTTGCTTAAATAATAACTCACAAGCCTTGGCAGCATAATGATGTCCACGGTATTCTTCATTAATTCCATACCCAATATTGCCACCAATATATGTTTTTTCATTGTGTCCAATTCTTAAATCACAATTACCAATAACCTCTCCATTTACCAAGCAAATATCAAAATAATATGCTGGAAGCCATTTCTTTTCAGATTGTGCTTCACAAGTTTTAGTAAGTTTTAAAAAAATCTCAGTTGTTCTTAAATCTTCAATATCAAAAAACATAAAATCACCTCTACAAATCTCTATTTATCAAATAATTATATACTATATTTTATAAATTAAAAAGGAAACCATCTAGGTTTCCAAAAACAAAATTTTATTATATTTCTATTTTTAAAACTTCTTCTTTGCTAAGTTTTGAACATTTAAAATCTACCCTATATATTGGAATTTATCAAGATATACAAGCTATAATTTCTATATAAGCATTTAATGATTAAATTAGAATAAAAGTTAAGATTAATATGATAATAATTTCTTCAATATTTGTATCTATTTAAAATTATGAGCATTTAGGTTATAATAAAAATAAAATATAAAAGGGAGGAAATATTAGTTGAGTAGACGACTTTTAAATCCTAAAGTAGATTTTATCTTTAAAAAAATATTTGGTTCTGAGAATCATCCAAATATATTAATATCCTTTTTAAATGCTGTGATGAAACCAGTTGATAAAATAGTTTCAGTAGCTATTAATAATACAGAAATAACAAAAGATTTCTTAGAAGATAAATTTAGTAGATTAGATGTTAAGGCAACTACTAATAAAGGTGAAGTTATTAATATAGAGATACAAATAAAAAATGAATACAATATGATTAAGCGTAGCCTATATTATTGGAGTAAACTTTATGAGGAACAGCTTAGTGAAGGCGATAAATATGAAACACTTTCAAGAACTGTTTGTATAAATATACTAGACTTTAAATATTTAGATAATGATAGGTTCCATAATGGATATAGATTAAAAGAAATTGAAACAAATGAAGAACTTACAGATATTCAGGAGATTCATTTTATAGAAATCCCCAAATTAAAAGACCTTGATGACAATACAAATGTTGATACAATAGATATGTTAGAAGCTTGGATTCAATTCTTAAAAGATCCAGAAAGTAATGTAGTTAGACAGCTCGAATTCAGCAAAGAAGAAATTAAAGAAGCCAAGGATGAACTTTATAGATTAAGTAGAGATAAAAAGGAACTTGAGCTTTATAATTTGAGAGAGAAGTCTTTCTTTGATAAAATATCCGCCTTATCTAATGCTGAAGAAAAAGGGAGATTATCAGAAAGAATTAGTATAGCTAAAAATCTTTTAGATGTATTAGATAATGAAATAATTTCACTAAAGACTGGCTTAAGTGTAGAAGAAATAGAAAAATTAAGATAAATTTTCAAGGTGAGTATTTAAATAAATGCTCACCTTATTTTCTAAAAATATAGTTTAATCTTAATCCTATAAATTGGAATTTAGCTAAGTTAATATTGTAGTCATAATCTATAGTTATGAATTTTCATGTTTACTCCATCACGCTCAAAGCAGTCCTCTTCTGAAATAAACTTAAACCCAAAATATCTAAGAATTTTTTCACTTGCAACATTATCATGTACTACATCAGCAAATAGAGTACTTTTATCATACTTTTCTCTCATAAATTCTAATAACCACTTTATAGATTTTGTTGCATACCCTTTGCCCCAGCTTGATTTACAAAACTGATAAAACAATCCAAAGTGTAATTTTTCTTTATCAATATACGGACAACCGATAATTCCAATTACACCATCTTTGTTACTTACAATAAAGACATCAAAATCTTTCAGAGTATTAATCCTATTTTTTATTTCTACTAATGTACAAGGCTTTTTAATATTTGTATATTTAATAACATCTTCATCAGACCATATATTTAACAAATCCTTTGCAAATTTATCATTAAGAGGTATGTATTTCAATTCGCTCATTAATTTATCACCACCATAATATAAATAATTATACACTATTTTCTCCAATAAAAAAAGGAAGCCTATTATAGCCTCCAAAAATTAACTTTTATTTTATTTCTTCACATACTAACTTTATAAAAACATTCATTTCATTTTCATCAATTAATCTATTTAATTCTTCCTTTGATAACACGCCTAAATTATCCATAGATACGCCCATACCACCAATATTGCCATGAAATAAATATACTTCATCTCCAATATTTATTTTTGCATCTCCACCAAAATAATAATTTGTTAATTTAGATATATCTTCTTCTATATCTAAACTACTATATACCCCACCAGACATTATTCTTATTTTATTTTCTTGTATATTTATTGATATATTAGTATCTTCTATCTTTTCATCTGTTGGCTCATATGCCATGCCAAATAAAGTTTCTTCTTTTACTTTCTCTTTATTTTTATAGACCTCATATACTAAATTTAATTCATAGCTTTTATCTTTAGGAAAGTTTTTTAAATCATATTTAAAGGCTCTATTTCCAGTTAATGATAATATTTCATTTTGTTCCTTTGTAAATTCTTTAGATTTGATTATAAAGTTTTTACTTTGAGTACATCCACTAATAATTAAGGCATTTAAAATCACAAGTAAAACCAATATTTTTTTCACCTTTTACCCCCTATAATTAATATTTTTCAATAATTTTTTCTTCCTACAAACTATGATATATCTGTGTTCAATGCTTTCAATATAGCCTTTAATAGATATCTCTTCATTTAATTCACACAATCCTTCAAAACAATTCTCTACAGAAAATCCAGGAAATTCCCACTCAATAATCTTTGCAAAATACACAATTGCCCCTATATCTTTAAAACGTAAGTAAGGAAAATACTCATTAACATATATAATTTCAAATAGATTGTTATCTATTTTTTTCAAGTTCCTATCTAAAGTATTGTCTGAATATAATGGAGTAAAATCTTTTATTAATGCTTTAGACAACACTTCATTATTTTTTCCACCCACCTGTTGAGTAATGAAAATTCCATCTGATTTTAATATTCGCTCTACTTCTTTAATATCAAAAGACTCATGTCTATTTATAATTAAGTCAAAACTATTATCTTCAAAAGGCAATTCAGAATCATTAAATACTTGCCTTACTTCAATTCCAAGTGGCTCTAATTTTTGTTTGCATATTTGAACATTAGGTGGCCACATTTCTGTAATAGCCGTATTATTATATGGGTGATTAAGTGATAATAAAAATTCTCCACCACCAGTTCCCATGTCTAATAATTTACAATGTGGATTTAAATATTTCTTTAGTATATCTTCATAGCTCCAAGGTAATTCTTCTTCATCCCATCTATTTTCTAAATACGAGAAATCCCACCCCTTAAATGTAGCTTGTTCTTCTTTTTTCCATGATTCTTTTAATTTACTATAATTCATAACTGTCCCTCTTTTCATATATTTTTTATTAATATAAAATTGGTGCAGTTTGCTGATAGTATATATAAATTTATTCTTGGTACAATCTACTATCAGTTATTATAACTGCACCAAGTAGTTAATTTGCTCTTTTCCCATATTAAGATTTCACCCACTTTAAACTTACTATATAATCAATTTAACAAACATTTGACTCTCCTAACAAAACAACGATTCATCAAATCTCATTAATAACATTATAACTTAATAACCATAAAATAATAATTTCATTCAAACTCATCCAATCACAAAATGGGAATCTATCGAGGAGTACAAGCTATGCTTATAAACTACCTATTATTTTATGTGTTATCTCTAAGCAAATTTCTGCAGATTCATCTACTGCTTTAAAAAATTCTTCTGCTCCACCTGAAACACTGTCAGAAACAGTTTTTATAAGTAAGCATGGCACATTATTTCTATTGCATGTTAATACAATTCCAGCTGCCTCCATCTCACATATATCTGCATTAAATTTCTTATGTAATTCTCTTTTCTTTTCCTCACTACCAATAAATTTATCTGCTGATGCACAAATAACTGCTTTTAAATTTAGATTTATTTCAAGTGCTTTACTTAAAATACTTTTTGTAGTTGGGATATAAATGCTTGGATATTCAATATATCTTCCTACATCTGTTTTGTCAGCATCTGATGTGTCAAAATCATAATGAACAACACTTTCAACAATACAAGTTCTTGCTAGTACCATTTCTTCAGTAAGTCCTCCAACAACTCCAAAATTCACAATAAATTCTACTTGAAGCTGTGAAATTAAAAACTGTGTTGCCATTGTAGCTGCAATCTCTCCTGCACCACTATGAATAACAAATAGATTTTTATCATCTATTCCATATTGATAAACATTAAACCCTGGATAACTAAGTTTTTTTGGTTTTCCATATTTATTTAAAACTGCTTCTATTTCCACAGCAACAATCATACCTATGTTTCTCATATAAATTCCTCCCCACTGCGTATTACTATAGTAATTATACCTATTTTTTCATTTAATTCCAATAAATATATTTCAGTAATTAAACTGGTATGAATACTATTTAGTAATTATATGTATGGTATTATTTAGAGTCTAACTCAGAATCTAATAGATAACTTAAGCTTACTGTTTATGAGTTAACTGATGCTTTTATTATAAGAATATAAACTTCTAAAATTAGTTGAATGAATATATTGTTTATAAACAATAGGCAATCAGATACTAATACGTCTATTTAGAATTACCAGTCATTTTTAATTCACATTATATTAAGATTGTACATAGAACCTAACTGCTAAATTCCTATTTTCCTCTTAGTTTAAATCCCAAAATCAACTTACTATAAACTAACCTAAACTCACCCACAACTTGGAATTTATTTTATAGGCTTTCCAATTTTTTTATCTAATCTCCACTTTGGAGCAAAACCATCATCACCAAAGTATTCATCAAGTTCTTTAATCTTATTATTCTCTATTCTAAAAAAGGAAGTGGCATGACAAGACATTTCGTCACTCCAAACTCTAGTAACTGTAATGACTCTATCACCAACCGTAATAATACGTTCGACTTCTCCATTCCAGTCTCCAGGATACTCACAATTTGCAATAATATATTCATCTACATTAAAGGACTCATTTGTACAATGCCACCTAATTTTCGCATCTTCACAAAAATATTTTCTTAATTCATCTTTTTCTTGGGATACTACCTTATTCCAAAATCTCTTAATTAGTTCTTCCATATAACTGCTCTCCTCTTTAAATTCCTATTTATGTAATATTTATATACGATATTTTACAAATAAAAAAGGAAACCATTTGGTTTCCAATAATAATTAAGGCATTTAACATCACAACTAAAACCAATATTTTTTCACCTTTTACCACCTATAATTAATATTTTTCAATATTTTTTTCTTCCTACAAATTCATCTAATCGTAAAATTGGAATCTTATTTACTAAAAATCATTTTAAACTCTTCAAAGATAACAGGCATATCTTCTGTAAATATATAACCTAAATCTTTGCCTTCACTAGAAAAGAAAGCTGTATGCCCCTTTCTCCACGATTCCAAATTACTATCTTCTCCTTCAAGCTTACATATATCATAAGTAATATCTTTAAATGGAATAACATTAATCTTTATAGTTTCTATTACACACTTAGGATTTCCCTCCCAATCTGTGACAATACTTAAATCCCCAGCCTTTGGTATTTTATCCTCCTCATTTTTATATGCCAATAAACTACTACTAGTTGCTTGTTTTTGTCCTATAAGAACCAATTTAAGTAGCTCATTTGCCAACTTTTCAGTTAGTTCAAAATGAAAACAATCTATATATTTAACATCTTCTTCTCTATTGGTTTTCAATATGAATTCTTTCCAAAATTCATCAATTATAATTGCTTTATTATTCATATATTTCACCTCTATAAATTCTAATTTTCCCCTTAGTTTTAATCCCAAAATCAAATTACTGTAATAATTTAAAATTCAATCTCCTTAAAATAAGAATACAATTCTTCAGTTGATTTTTTATCCAAAGGATTTTGCCTTAATACCTTAATTATTGGAATAAGTGTACTAAAGTCATGTTTATCAAATAAATTACCGATAATTTTCTATTTTTCTTCCAATTTGCAAATTCCCTTTTCTTTTAATTATACCATATAATTACTTGAAATATATTATATAGTCTTTTTATCCAATTAATCAAAGTATTATAATCAAACCTAATCCTTTGCATCTTACCCCTAACTATTTACATCTTAGATGTACAAATGTTGCCAATTCAATCCCTCTAAAATATACTTATATTATAGACAAGGCCTGTCAAATTAAGCTAAGGAGTGTGCTTATGAAAATAACTGTTGAGCATATGGACATACCTGAAAATGAAATAGTTTTACGTTGTAAAAGTATTGATGATGAAATGCTCCATATATTATCATTTTTAAAATCTAGATCACAAAAGCTTTGTGCTTTCAAAGACAAAAATGAACTTATTTTTTTATCACCTGATTCAATATTATATTGTGAATCAGTAGATGAAAAAGTTTTTCTATATAGTGAAAAAGATGTTTATCAAACTGCCTTGAACTTAGCTGAGCTTGAAAACAACTACTCTTCAGTAGGTTTTTTGAGAATAAGCAAGTCCATGGTGTTAAATTTACACAAGATAAAAAAATTAAAAAGCTTTACCTCCGGAAGAATTGAAGTAATTATGAAAAATGATGAAAAAATAATTGTCTCCAGGCATTATGCCCCAATATTAAGACAAAAACTTGAAATATAAAAATGAAATGAGGGATTTTTTATGGAAATGTTTAATAAATTTTATAGATTTGGATCAGAAGTAAAACCTAAAGCTTCACTATATTCCTTAGGAATAGTATTTTTCATAGCTATAGTTAACTTAATCTTTGGTATTACTACAATAAGTATATTTACGCTTCTAGAAACCTTTATTATTTCTTTATTAATTGCATTGCTTGAATATTATTTCTTTCACAATTATGAAGATTTATCAAGAAAAAAGAACAAAACAAACACTATAATTTGGGCAATACTAAGTAATCTAATTGTAATTTCATCTGCTGTAATATTTTCATGGTTTCCAATCTTACCTTTATTGGGAAATATATTATTAATCATAATTTTAAATATTTCAATTGTTGCAATGCGTTATAGTATATATGTAGTTAATTTAGTAGATACAAAAAATCTAAATTCTAAATTACAAAAGTTTCAAAAAACAACCTAAAATCTATAGTTCATAGGTCACATTATTTTATCAGGAATTATCAAGTAAAAAGGCAAAGAAATATAGTTATGATTAAATAACTATATTTCCTTGATTTATATTACTAGCTTCTATAAACCAATCTGCAACTCATATATTTGCTGGCAGTGAAAAACATCAGCATGATTTAAAATGTTTTACACCCAAGGCTTCTACACAAATTTCTTGAATCTTATTTGTTTTCCTTTCCATATACTAAATTAAAGGGCAGGTATAAATTTAATTTATTCTTAACATAAAATCATGCAATTTCTTCTTATGTAGTGAATATAATATATTAACAAAAGCTATATACTCTTCAATTTAATATAAATCTAAGTGAGGTGCTTTTTTATGGAACTAATTATAGTATTACTTTACCTAGGTATTAAATATTCAATTGACACTTATAAGTCCCACAAAGAAATTAAAACCCCAGTATAATCTAAACAAAAAAATAGATATGGTTATACTAATAACTCATATCTATTTTCTGACGCGCCTACATATTAATGTTTTATACTTTCATCATGTGCTAATACGTCTTTATTATATTCAACTTTTAATTCTTTTTTCCACTCATCTAATTTAGCTTGGTACACTTCATATTGTTTGTTTTGTTCAAGCATGCTCTTTAACTTATCCTTTATGTTTTCTAAAGGCTCTACAGCTGTTCCATCAGCTATATTTTTTGCTTCTATTATATGATATCCAAAGCTACTTTTTACTGGTGTTGATATTTCCCCTTCTTTTAAAGGTTTTAATCCTTCTAAGAATAATGGGTCAAAGTTTTGTTGCTCATACATAACAAAACTTAAGTCTTCAGCTATAGGGTATTCGTTTTTAGCTTTATTTCCTTCATATTCTTTAAATAAGTCATCAAAGCTTGTCCCTGCATCAATTTTAGCCTTTGCTTCATTTGCAGCTGCTTCTTGATCTTCTTTAAATAATATATGTCTTGTATCTGCTCCTGCTGGCTTTACAAATTCAGTTTCTTTATTTTCTTCATAATACTTAACTACATCTTCATCAGTAACAGTAACATCTTTTAATATGCTTTCCATTACCTTATCCATTATAACTTGATCCTTAGCCATTTCAGTAAAACTTTCTAAAGTGTGTCCATTTGCTGTTAAAGCTTGCTCAAATCCAGCATCTCCACCATATCCTTGTTTAACTGATTCTACTAATGCTTGTGCTTCAGTTTCTAAATCAGCATCAGTAGGTATAAGGTTCATTTCCTTTGCCTTTGCTTTAAATATTTCTTTTTCTATTAAACTATCAGCTGCATGCTGTCTTGAATGCTTTAAGTTTTCCTTAGTTGTTTCATCTATTTGAGATTCATAGTCTTCTCCAAATTGAGCCTTAAGTTGCTCTAATTGTGGTGCTAAAAGCTCATCTACCATTGATTGAGTTATTTTTGTGGATCCCATAGTTATCCAAACTGTATCATTAGCCTTGCTTCCACATCCCATTAATGCAACTGCTGTTACTGTTGCTAAAACTAACATTTTTAATCTTTTATTTATTCCCATTTGTTAACCCTTCTCCTTCTCTGTTGCTATTCCTTTAGATTGTACCATTTTTCACCATTTAATTCAAACCAAATAAGTAAATGTTTTCTTATTTTACTTATTCTTTACGTTTTAAGGTTACAACTATTAATAATAAAGTAATAAGGGTTATTAAAAGCCTTATAAAGTTCTCTTCAATATTTATAACGTCGTAGCTTATTATTGCTTCTAATGCTATTGAAGGTATCTTTCCTAAGCAAGTAGCTAATATAAATATAAAGCTATTAACGTTGCTTATAGATGCTGCTAATGTTACAAATCCCGAAGGCATAAAAGGTAATAATCGACCTTCAAAAATTAAAAATCCAGCCCTTTTCCCACTGCTGTTTACTATTTTCTTTAATAAGTTGTTTTTGTTAGCTATATTTTCAATAGACTTTTTAAGTCCTAATCTATAAACCTTAAAGGTTATAAATCCACCTACTGTTTCTCCAATAAGTGAAATAATAAACCCTGTATATGGTCCAAAGAAAATAATATTTGCTCCTGTTACAAATATTGAAGGCAATACCCCTACTAATGATATTAAAATACTCATTAAGATTGAGATAGGTATTGCTATGCTGCTATATTCTCTAAATATTTCTATTACACTTTCTATACTTAACATTTTTTACTTTACTCCTATAATAAATTCCCTTAAACACAATAGCTAAAACTAATAATATCATAACTATTATTAAAGCGTAAATCATAAATAACTTTTCTGGAAGAACATTTATTATAGGATCTGTCACGCTATCAAATATCCAATAATCATTTCTAAAAAAAATCTTATGGAATAATTCAAATGCCTTTGTAAAATCAATATACATTATTAATACTACTGCTAAAAGTAATGTTGTTATTATATTTGCAGAATAATTCATTATAGATTTAAAGTTTATTTTCCCACTAATTACTCTTATACTTTTAAAGGCTATATATACTGCTATAAAGCTAATTATAAAGATATATAGCATAGTAAATATTCTTTTTACATCTTCGAAATGAATCCTTCCCTTTAAGCTCATAGGAAAACTTATAAAGTTTAATTCCTTAATAAATGGATTTTTCAAATAATTTATCATTATATTATAATTTTCCATAAGCTCACTAGAAGACATCCTTGCTATACTTTCTAAATTTAATTTACTTATTCCTATTTCATATATTACAGTTAAGTTTAAAACTATTAATGTAGTTAAGGAAATTAACGCTATTGTAAATAAAATAGATAAAAATATATTAATACTATTTTTTCTAAACTCTACCTTTTTCAGACTATTCACCTCTTCGACTATTTTTAACTTACCTTAGTTATTATTTCCACCTAAAACCTTTGTAATCAAGTAATAGAGCATTTTTAAAATCAATATATGATTAATTTTAATATTTGCCCTATTAAATAACTTATATAATAAAAAAATATTCATACACTTAAAATTAACTTAAGGTTTAGATATTATTTTAATAAACTTTTTCTATTTAACTTCAAACTATTCCTATTATATATGATTTTTTTCGTAAAAGAAAAAAAGCTGCCTTATGACAACTTTAACCCTTAATCATCTAATGCAATTTTAAAATCTTCTAAAACGCTACTTACTAGTTTTTCATCTAATTGCTTATAATATGGAAGTAAATCTGCATCTT
>NZ_JBOFYU010000170.1:0-1778 GCF_051654825.1 Clostridium sp. | reverse complement strand
CTAAAATTATCAACCAAGCGAATACGAGCCTGCAATATTTTCTCTGTTGTATTTGCCATTATATATTACCTCCTTTCTATTTCGAAGGTTTGTTTTGTTCTTCTAATATTTCCAACTCTTTATATGTAAAAGCTTTAATTATAGTCTTTTCACTTTTACTAAGCTTGTGATACTCATGAGGCAATAGATTTTTCTTATGATAGTTATAGAACATAATAAATACATCCTCGTTAGTTTCTACAAACCCTTTATTTCTTCGACCATGCTTTCCGAGTTATTAAATCCGCTTAATTGTTGTATGTGATTAGATATACTCTCTATTTCACCAGTTAATAAAAGCTTCTTTATTAATTCCTTGCTTGAAGGTACTTTAAAATGCTTTTGAAGGTCTTTATTACTAAAGAACTGTGTACCATCTTCGTTAAATACTCCACTTAGCAACATTTCCATATTCATTTTATTTTGATCTATGTCTATTTCACCTTTAGCACTTATGCTTATACAATCCTCTTGAATTTTAGTGTATTTGTCATAAGTTAACGCTTTACACATTAATTTAAATTCTCCCCCTAAAGCTTTAGATAATCTTTTAACCTCTACAACCTTAGTAGGTCTTTGTATCTGTTCTATATCTGCATTTAATAATAAATCTACTATACTCATATTTCTCACCTTTCTATAAAAAAATAGACTAGTAAACGTTAGTCCACTAGCCTTTATTAAGTTTTATTTAATTTTATATCTCGTCTATCGGAACTATATTTGTGAATGTAAAAGGCGTTTCAATCGTACCCATTGCACCAACTTCGAAATCGAATATTGTTAAGTCATCAAAAGAAACATTCTCTATCATAACTCTTTCAGCACCCATTGAGTCGGGGTCTGCTAATCCACCTATTATAGTGAATCTAGGGTCTTTACCCTCTTTTATCTGATTCCATAATAGTTTTAACATCTTAGAATCTATTTTGTGCATAGATATAGAGCCTGTACCCTTATAAGACATAACCCTAGTATGAGTTGCCATTGTTCTAGCCATTTGCACATCTTCTTTGTTAAACTCTATTCTAGCTTGGAAGCTTTTTATATTAGCTAAGTCCTCACCATCAAGTATAACTTGACCAAAAGTACCTCGCATTATTTTTCTTTCATCAAATGCCATATTCTCACCCCCTACATTATTACATTGATTACAACATCTTCTATTGCATCAAGTATTTTAACGTTTATTTGCAAGAATACCTTGTCTTTAGTGTTGTATTCTTTTATTTGCTGCTCGTTTAATTCCTCAACTTTTACACCTATAGATTTTAAGTATGCCTTTTGAGAATCTATATCTATAACAACCTCATAACCTTTATCTATTAATCCATCAAGGTATAAGCCATCAAGATAACCTCTAACCGCTCCTATAAGTACACATTTGTTTTCATATGAGTTAGCATATTTACCTATGTAATTGTCTCTTATAGTACCTCTTAAATCGTTAGATATTAAATCCATTGTATCAACTACTTTTACCTTTTGGAATAAGTCACCCTTTACTTGGCTAGTAGTAGTTAAAGAAGTTATCCCTCTACCCACTTTTATTTTTCCAAACTCTTTAAACATTACAAACTCACCGTTTGCTATCCTTGAGTTAGTAGCTTGCTTAGTTTCGTAAGGTATTTCTTTTACCTCATTAAATGGTGCATATGTACATGATATTTTTAAATCAGTACCACATATTAATCCACATATTCTAGGTAAAAATTCACTTGCATTGTAAGTCTTTTCAG
>NZ_JBOFYU010000169.1:0-9881 GCF_051654825.1 Clostridium sp. | reverse complement strand
ATATCTCTAATAGCACCATTGTTTAAAGTATTTACAACTTGTATATCTTTTTTATCATTGTAAATTGAGCTTATTAAGTTACATGCTGCATCACTATAGTAAGCTCCACCTCTCTTTTCTAATTGTGGTGGTTTTATTTCTAAGTTAGGATCCTTGTAAAGCTCAAATAAATCATCTTCAAGAGCCTTAACAGTTTCCCCTCTTGTTTTTCCTTCTTTAAATTGCTCTAACTCTTCAGCAAGCATTTCATTATTTTTATAATAATATTTGTGGTATGGACAAGGAATTACACCTAAACTTCTAATAAAGTCAGCATTAAATGGAATGTCTTTAATATTTTGCATTGTAATTGAAGCATTTACAAACTTCTCTACAGCTTCTTCACTAACATCTTTTCCATCTAATCTAGTGTTTAATCCATATACCATATGGTTAAGTCCAGCAAAATCCATTTCAATTCTATCTGATTCTACCCCAAACTCTTTTGCAATACCATTTTTCATTCCTATTGGAACATTACATAACCCCATATATCTCTTAAAGTTTGTATATTTAAATACTGCTTCAGTTATTACACCTGTTGGATTTGTAAAGTTTACTAACCATGCATTTGGACATAACTCTTCAATATCTTTAATTATATCTAAAACTACTGGTACAGTTCTTAATGCCTTAAATAATCCACCTGCACCGTTTGTTTCTTGACCTATAACTCCATGAGATAATGGAATTCTTTCATCTTTAATTCTTGCATTTAATAAACCAACTCTTAATTGAGTAGTAACGAAATCTGCATCTTTTAAAGCTTCTCTTCTATTTAAAGTTAAGTGAATCTCCATATCCACTCCAGCTTTTTTAACCATTCTCTTAGCTAAGTTACCTACTGTTTCTAACTTATCTTTTCCTGCTTCTATATCAACTAACCATAATTCTCTTACTGGCAATTCATTATATCTTTTTATAAATCCTTCTACTAATTCTGGAGTATAACTTGATCCTCCACCTATAGTAACAATTTTAATTCCTTTTTTCATTTTTTTCACCTTCCAATTACTTAATTTTATTACGAATAAACTACTTCTTTTGTTATTGAAATTTCTTCCTATCGTTGTGATATATAAAAAGAGAGAATTTAATCTCTCTTTTTTTAACTCTTAAAGTATTATACTAATTCTCTTTTTGCTTCCATTTTTTCAGCTGCATATACGAATGGTAAGTAAATTAATATACCTACAACTATGTTAACTGCTGCTAAAGCTGCACCTGACCAGTGACCAGTTGCTAAGAACCCACCTATTATTGGAGGTGTAGTCCATGCCATCTTAGTCATTATAACCGGATGTACGAGTCCACTTGCTATGGACATATATGATATTGCCGTTGTTACTAATGGAGCAAGTATAAACGGAATTCCGTAAACTGGGTTTAATACTATTGGTAAACCAAATATTACTGGTTCACTTATATTAAATATTGCTGGAGCTAATCCTAAAGCAACCATATCTCTTCTTCTCTTACCTGCAATTGCTATTGCAATTAATAAACCAATTATTAATCCTGAACCACCCATATATACAAATGCATCATAGAAAGGTCCTGCTAAAACATTTAAATCACTTAATGGAGCACCTTGCTCTAAAAGTGCAGCATTTTCTGCTCCTAATTTTGTTAAAAGTGTTTCTGTTATAGGCATTGCAATGTTTGCACCATGTAAACCTACAAACCATAACCCATGTACAAAGAATGCTATAATTAATGCACCTGGTAATGAATCTGTTACACCTGAAAGTGGAATACCTACATATTTATTAATTAAATCTGTTAAGAATTGTCCATCTGCTATTGTTCTTATTACTAATCCTATTATTGCAAATACAAGTACTGTTAACATACCTGGTATAAGTTTAGCAAAAGATCTTGAAACTGCTGGTGGTACACCATCAGGCATTTTAATAGTTAATTGTTTTACCTTACCTAATTTAACAAAAAGTTCTGTTGATAAAATACCAACTATAATAGCTGTAAATAGTGCTGTTGTTCCTAAGTATCCAATTGCCATGAATCCCCAACCTGTAACTTCAGCTGCTCCTTCTGGAACAATTGTTGCAGTTTGTGGTGCTAAGAAGAAGAAAATTGCTGTAGCTATCATAGCAGCTTGAAGACCATTTTCATCATATGACTTAGCTAAGTTGTATGAAACACCTATTACTAGTAATAATGCCATAATAGCTAGTGTTCCCCACCAAATATCAGCATTTACCGCTTTAATTTGTTGTCCAAATGTATTTTCTACTAAGAAGTTTTTTAACCCTTCAAAAGGCATATTATTTATTAAAGTTGCAAAAGATCCTATAATCGTTAAAGGTATCATTGCTATAAAAGCATCTCTTACAGCAACTAAGTGTCTTTGAGCTCCAAGCTTTGCAGCATAAGGAACAATGTACTTATCCATAAAGGCCATAAATTTATCCATTTTAAAGTCCCCCTAAATTTGTTTTATTCACCTTTTAATTCTAATGCTCTATCTAAAACTGCGTTACCGTCACATCTTCCATAATGCATCATGTTTATAACTTCTACTGGAATTCCATGAGGTTCTGCTAATCCTTTAGCCTTAGTTAAAACATATCTTACTTGTGGTCCTAATAATAAAACATCACATTTGTCGATTTCAGTAGCTAAGTTAACTTCAGAAATAGCCCATATTTGTGCTTCTATTCCTCTTTCCTTCGCTGCTGCTTCCATTTTAGTAACTAATAAACTTGTTGACATACCTGCTGAGCAAGCTAACATAATTTTTAACATCTTTATTACCTCCGAAATTTATATTGTGTATTCGTTTTCTGTATCTTATGTATACATACTATCTTAATTGTATATACATTTCAAGTACTTTTTTTATTTTTTTATATATTTTTTTATACACTTACAATTTACTCTTCCTAACACCTGTATTTATGCCACCTCCACAACTTGTATATACATTATTTTTTTATAAGCTTCTTATGTTTATATAAAATAAATATATAATTTTCACTCAATTATATATTGTTCATTTATTTAATCCTTATACTTTTAAATAAAAAAATTCTATAGATTTTAATATTTTAAAATCTATAGAATTAAATCTAATTTACACTTTGATTGTGCATTGCTTTTAAAGTTAACTTATATCCATAATGATATGTATGCGAATATTCAAATGCTTCTCCGGTCTCTAAAACAGCTACTTGTTCTATATGAAGAAGAGGCGCCTCACAATCAAGCTTTAGCAACTTAATTAATTCCTCATTTGCTATTATTGCTTCTACTTCACGACTAGCATATGAAATACTATATCCACATTCCTCAATATATTTATATAAAGAGCTACAATCATCTCTTTTTAAATTTGGAAACATCTTAACTGGCATATAGGTAATCATATAAGAAACAGGTTCACCTTCTGCATATCTAACTCTTTTTACTTCCCATACATTTTCTCCAATTTCTAAATTTAACTTATCTTTAATAAAATCATCTGATTCCATTACTGTAAATCCTTCAAGGCTTGTAGTAATATTAAAACCTCTACTTATCATTTCATTAGTATAACTTCTCATAGCCCCTATATTATCAGATATTCTATTTCCTAAGACTATGCTTCCAATACCTCTTTTTCTAGTTATATATCCTTCTTTAACTAAATTATTAAAGGCAGATCTTACTGTCATTCTAGTTACATTAAACTCTTCACTAATTTGATTTTCTGATGGTAGCAATTCTCCAGCCTTTATTTTTCCTGAATCTATCAAGTCCTTTAAATACTTTTCTATTTTTCTGTACATTGGTTCACTCATTACAAAGCTCTCCTTAAATTATTATTTAAATATATTCTATCATTATAATACTACTATTTAAAGTTTCACATTATATATTATATACATTAAATTCAATTGTATATACATTTAATTAATTTTATTCTTTAGTAAGTACAGCTTCAATAAAGTTACCATTTTCATAAAACAGCTCACCATCAGCATAAATTTTCCCATCATCTCTCATATCACAAAGCATATCCCAATGTAGTGAGGACTTATTTTTCCCACCTGCTTCTGGCATTGAATCTCCTATTGCCATATGAATAGTTCCACCTATTTTTTCATCAAAAAGCATATTTCTAGTAAAGTTTTTAATTCCATAATTTGTTCCTATTGCAACTTCACCAAAATAACATGCGCCTTTATCTGTTTCCAATAAGGCTCTTAGTAAATCTTCTCCTTTTTCTGCTGTAGCCTTGACAACCTTACCACTTTCAACATGTAATTCTATACCTTCAATTTCCTTCCCTGAAAAAATACCTGGGAAAGAAAATGATATATGTCCATTTATAGAATCTTCAATTGGTGATGTAAAAATTTCTCCATCTGGGAAATTTTCTTTTCCATCACAATTAATCCACTTTCTCCCCTTTATTCCTACTTTAATATCAGTTCCCTTAGATATTATATGTAGCTCTGACTTTTTATCTAGGTATTTAACCCACTTTTCTTGTTCCTTACTTATTCTTTTCCATTCAGCTACTGGGTCTTCTAAATCTAACAAACCTGCTCCATAAACAAAATCTTCATAATCAGACATACTCATAGATGCTTCTTGAGCATCTGAATAAGTAGGATATTGAGTTCCACACCATCTTAATGTTCCATTTCCACATCTAGATGAATATATTTCTCTCCACTTTGAAGAACCAACTTGTGCTTGCTTTATTTTATCAGAATCTATATTACTTAATACTCTTGTATTTCTTCCACCCCATGCTGTTAACCAAACATCTGCTTTTTCAAGTAAGGTTTCATATATTAAGTTACCACTTTTTAATTGTCCCTCATTAGCATATTTAAGCTTTACTTCCTTTACCTCATCAGATTCTAACATATATTCAATATTTGCCCCTGCCTTTGTAGCTTCTTTTACAACTTCAATAACCCAAGGAGTAGCTACTTCTTCTGCACAAACAAATACAAAATCACCTTCTTTTATTTCTGTCGAATAATTAACAAGTAATTTTGCTAATTTATTTAATCTTTTATCAGCCATATTATATTCCTCCATTTCTAAATTCTTACTACAGTATACCATTTTAAAAATTCAGGTACAATTTAATATCACCTAATTATTCATTGTATGGAATAATTAGGTATATAATATATGTATATACTTAATAAAAATGATAATGGAAGTTAAAATGCTTCCTATTATAAGGAGGATTTTTATGATATCTCATGATATTGAATATAAACTGTATGGAGATGATATGCAGTTTGTAGAAATTGATTTAGATCCAAAGGAAAGTGTTATTGCTGAAGCTGGTGCAATGATGATGATGGATACCAACATAAGTATGGAAACTATTTTAGGAGATGGAAGACATAAGGATAATTCAAGTTTTTTAGGAAAGCTTGGCCATGCTGCTAAAAGAGTAGTAACAGGTGAAAGCTTATTTTTAACATCATTTACTAACAATGGCTTTGCTAAAGAAAAGGTGGCATTTGCATCTCCTTATCCAGGTAAGATAATACCTATAGACCTATCTTATTATGGTAATAAAATAATTTGCCAAAAGGATTCATTTTTATGTGCTGCAAGAGGTGTTTCTATAGGAATAGATTTTAAAGGAAAGCTAGGAACAGGCTTTTTTGGTGGCGAAGGATTTATATTACAAAAGCTTGAAGGTGATGGTCTTTGCTTTATACATGCTGGTGGAACAATAATAAAGAAGGAGCTTTCCTCTACTCAAACTTTAAAAATAGATACAGGTTGTCTAGTTGCCATGACTAAGGATGTTAAATATGATATTCAATTTGTAGGAGGAGTTAAAAATGCCTTATTTGGTGGCGAAGGATTATTTTTTGCTACATTAAAAGGGCCTGGTGAAGTATGGATACAAAGCTTACCTTTTAGTAGACTTGCCTCTAGAGTATTTGCTGCTGCACCTCAATACGGAAATGCTTCTAAGGATGAAGGAAGTATCTTAGGTTCTTTAGGGAATATATTTGAAAGTAAATTTTAATTTAAAATCTCCAGAGAAATTACTCTGGAGATTTTTTTATTTTTTATGTAAGTTATTAAACAAGTCATTTAAAAACTTTTCACATTCATCAATTACCTCATCATCTACTTCTTTCTCAGAATATTTACTTTTTACATTCTTCTCTTTTTCTTCCATTTGCAATCCACCTTTCTTTTTTATCAATTTTCTTATTTAGTATTCCCAAATTCATAATTTTTTACTTGCAAATTTTTCATATAAATGTTATATTATTCTTGTAAATAATAATTATTAATTAATAATTATTTTTCTAAAAATTATTAATTTTTAGAATTTACTATATATTTATAATATTAGTACTTTATAATTTATAAAAAAAGGAGTTCTTAGATATGAGAAGTGAATGGAACAATTTTAAAAGTGGACAATGGACTAAAAACATTGATGTAAGAGACTTTATCCAAGCTAACTATAAAGAATATAAAGGGAATTCTGAATTCTTAGCTGGCGCTACTGATGCTACAACAAAGTTATGGGATGACGTAAGCGAATTATTAAAGAAAGAAAGAGATAATGGTGGAGTTCTTGATGTAGATACTCATACTGTTTCAGGAATAAATGAATACCAAGCTGGATATATAGACCAAGCTTTTGAAAAAATAGTTGGTGTTCAAACTGATGCTCCATTAAAGAGAGCTGTTATGCCTCAAGGTGGAATTAGAATGGCAGAAGTTGCTGCTAAATCATACGGATATGAAGTAGATAATAGAATATCAGAAATATTCTCAAAGTATAGAAAAACTCATAACCAAGGTGTTTTCGATGCTTATACAGATGAAATGAAATTAGCTAGAAAATCAGGTATAGTAACTGGTCTTCCAGATGCTTATGGTAGAGGAAGAATCATAGGTGACTACAGAAGAGTTGCTTTATACGGTGTAGATAGATTAATAGAAGATAGAATGGCTCAAAAGAAAAGCTTAGAAGTTAATTGTATAGATGAAACTGTAATAAGAGATAGAGAAGAGCTTTCAGATCAAATCGTTGCATTAAAAGAGTTAAAAGGTTTAGCTGCAACTTACGGATTTGATATATCAGCTCCTGCTACTAATGCAAGAGAAGCTATCCAATGGTTATACTTTGGATTCTTAGGTGCAATAAAGCAACAAAACGGTGCTGCAATGTCACTTGGAAGAACTTCTACTTTCTTAGATATATATATAGAAAGAGATTTAGAAGCTGGATTAATTACTGAAGAAGAAGCTCAAGAATTAGTTGACCATTTCGTAATGAAATTAAGACTAGTTAAATTCTTAAGAACTCCAGAATACAATGATTTATTCTCAGGAGATCCTACTTGGGTTACTGAATCAATAGCCGGTATGGGATTAGATGGTAGAACTTTAGTTACTAAGAACTCATTCAGAATTCTTAACACACTTTACACTTTAGGACCATCACCAGAACCAAACCTAACTGTATTATGGTCAACTAGATTACCTCAAGGATTCAAAGATTTCTGTTCAAAGGTTTCTATTGATACAAGTTCAGTACAATATGAAAATGATGATTTAATGGCTCCATACTGGGGAGATGATTATGCTATCGCTTGTTGTGTATCAGCAATGAGAGTTGGTAAGCAAATGCAATTCTTCGGTGCTAGAGTTAACTTAGCTAAAACTTTACTTTACACTATAAACGGTGGTAGAGATGAAAAGAGCGGAGTTCAAGTTGGACCTAAATTAGCTCCAATAACTAGTGAATACCTTGACTACAATGAAGTTATGGAAAAATTTGAAATAATGACAGATTGGTTAGCTAACCTTTATGTAAATACTTTAAATGTAATTCACTATATGCATGATAAATACTCATACGAGTCATTACAAATGTCTTTACATGATAAAGATATATTAAGAACTATGGCTTGTGGTATTGCTGGTCTTTCAGTATGTGCTGACTCATTATCAGCTATTAAATACGCTAAAGTTAAACCAGTAAGAAATGAAGAAGGAATAGCTGTTGATTTCGAAGTTGAAGGAGACTTCCCTAAATACGGAAATGACGATGATAGAGTTGATGATATTGCAATCTTCTTAGTAGAAAATATGATGAAGAAAATAAGACAAAACAAGACTTATAGAAATGCATACCACACTCAATCAGTATTAACTATTACTTCAAACGTTGTTTATGGTAAGAAAACTGGTACTACTCCATGTGGTAGAAAAGCTGGAGAACCATTTGCACCTGGAGCTAATCCAATGCACGGAAGAGATAACAGTGGTTCATTAGCATCATTAAACTCAGTTGCTAAATTACCATATCAAGAATCACAAGATGGTATCTCAAATACTTTCTCAATAATTCCAGATGCTTTAGGAAAAACTCCTGAAGATAGAATTACTAACTTAAGTGCATTAATGGATGGATATTTCGGAAACAATGCTCATCACTTAAACGTTAATGTATTTAATAGAGAAACTTTATTAGATGCTATGGATCACCCAGAAGAGTATCCACAATTAACTATAAGAGTATCTGGTTATGCTGTTAACTTTATCAAATTAACTAGAGAACAACAATTAGACGTAATAAATAGAACATTCCACAAAACAATGTAATATATAAAATCCATCTAGGTTTTCCTAGATGGATTTTTTGTTTACTGTAGCTTTTATTTAATTATCTACTTTAACCAATATGCTATTTTTGTAATAATTTATATATATATTTCTATATTTTTCAAACTCATTTGCTCCAGAACCTTTGCTACAATCATGAATACACCAAGCTTTATTTTGCTCTACTACCCCTACTTTATATCCATTATTAATAAATTCTGTGCATTGTGCTATGTCATAGAAGTATCCTTTGTCAAAGAAGTCATCTCTCCATTTAATATCATATTGAGAAACCATTATTAACCCATCAACTGTTTCAACCTCTTCAAATCCATTATTAACTTCTTTAAATGAAAGTAAGCTTATTCTTCCTGTGTGACAATCATAAACTTGTCCTACTAATTTTTCTGCTTCCCACCATATAGCATTATCAGGTAACTTCTTAGCTCCACATACTCCTAATAAACCTAATGTATCATCCTTTTCAAAAGTATCTATTAAATTGTATATGAATCTTTTATTTATTATTAAAACATCCTCATGTATATATACCTTGTACTTTGCATTAGAACTTCTCATTCCTATATTGTAAGCCTCACATAGGTTTTCAGTGTTTTTTATAGTTTTTATATCTAAAGTAACCCCCTCAGGAATATCTAAATTATCTATATAAAACTTACACTCATCAAAGGCATCTTCGTTGTTTACAACTACAATAAAACAAATATTTTTTTCATCCATATCTATAAACTCCCAAAATTAATTGTATTTTCTACACCTCTTTTTAGTGCTTCCTTTTCTAATATATCTAAAACCTTTTCTTTATTTATAATACTATTTCTTATTATTTCAGATAAATAACAGATAAACTCACTAGTATTTTTATAATATAAATTAAAAATCCAATTTAAACTTCTTTCAATATCTAAATCATTATCTATTCTCATTATCTTATATTTAAATTTTTTAATCTCTGATTCTTTTAATCTAGGCATTATCACAGTTTTATTAGCTTTTATAATATATTCACTAATGGCATATTGCTGCCTTTGAATTTCTGATGACTGTTTACATAAAATTTCTATTAATTCTTGCTCTTTTTCACTTAAGTTAGTCTTTTTTTCCTTTATACTCATAATACTTAAGTTACTCATACTAAACATTTTGCAAATTTCTTCTAAAGTGAAAAATCTTAGGTGCTTTCTATCTAATATTCCACCTTCTCT
>NZ_JBOFYU010000168.1:0-21018 GCF_051654825.1 Clostridium sp. | reverse complement strand
AAGATGGATATTACTATTACGTGTTAGGAAATGAATATGCAAGAGTATCTGATTATGATGAAGCTCTTAAATATTACTATTGTTCTTTAAAGATAGCTAACGTAAAAAAGTTTAGATATATATATTATCCATATTTAGTCGTAAATATTATTAAGACACTTTATGTTCAAAAAAGATATTATGATGCAGTGAAGGTTATAGATGATGTAAGAGATACACTTCCTGATTATAAAGACATGTATTTCTTAGAATGTCTTTGTTATATAGAAATGTCCAAGCTTTCAAAGGCTAGTAAATCATTAGAGGCATATTTAAATTGCCCTGTAGGTAATTATGAATATCCATCTAATAATTACGAAAACTTCCATGATATACCTAAACTTGTTACTGATTTAAATAATGGATTAGTTCCTCATGATGAGGATATGCTTACAGTTTGGATTCCTATGGAAAAGTGGGATGAAAATATAGTTGAATGTATAAAAAGTGTAAATGAGATTGCACTAGAAGTAATAATTATTACTTCTAGATCTAACCTTATAAAAACAGATAAAATAAGACAAGTTGCTGCAAAGATATTAAAAGTTGCGCCTACTAATATCAATAAAAGCTTCCAAATGGCTATGAAAATGACTAGAGGTAAAAATGTATTAGTTATAAATCCAAATGAAGTATGTTCTCATGTATCTCAAATTCAAATAAGAAATCTTTTAAATGAAGAAGATATGGGAGAAGGTTTTGGACTTAGAATTTTAAATATGGAAACAGGGGAATATCAATTAAGATTTTCATTATTTAAAACTAATAAAAAGATGACAACAGCACAGGAGTATGAGGAGTATTTAAATAAGAGGGGATTAGAAGTTCAAGATATAGAAATATTAATTCATTCAAAGGCATTAAATGAGGGGGGAAGTTAATGGTTAATGTTTTAATAGGGATCCCAGTTCATCAATCACCAGAGGTATTAAAGGAGTTTTTAACTTCATTAAAGGAGTTAAACAAAAGTGGACTAACAGTTGAATATTGCTTTGTAGATGATAATAATGATGAGGAATCTAAAAAGCTTTTAAGAGATTTTTCTGAAAATATGGCAGGGGTAACTATTTTTGATAGTAAATATGATATAAATTATGTTTGTGATGATTATACTCATAGATGGTCAGAAGACTTAATAATGAAGGTAACTGATTTTAAAAATAAGATAATTGATTTTGCAAAAGAAAAGGAATATGATTATTTATTCTTTATAGATTCTGATATAGTTCTTCATCCAAAGACATTAAAGAGATTATTATCTACAGATAAAGAAATAATATCAAATATATTTTGGACTAAGTGGAATCCACAAATAGAGGAACTTCCTCAAGTTTGGTTAAAAGATGCATATACATTATATGATGCAAAAGAAAATGCAGTAATAACTCAAGGTGAAGTAGACAGATTAACCCTTGATTTCTTACAAAAATTAAAGAAGCCTGGGACTTATGAAGTAGGAGGATTAGGAGCTTGTACTTTAATTTCTAAGAGTGCATTAGAAAAGGGAGTAAACTTTAATCCAATTTATAATATATCCTTTTGGGGTGAAGATAGACATTTTTGTATAAGAGCAGCAGTTCTAGGAATTCAGCTTTATGTAGATACTTATTATCCAGCATATCATATTTATAGATCTGAAGATTTAGCTGGAGTAGCAGCATATAAGGCTAATAAGGAAAGAAGAGAAACAGAAATATTAGGAGCTAAGCTTTTAGATCAAATTATAGCTGGAGTTCAAGAAGCTAACCATTATAGCTATAAAGAAGATTTAAATACAAGTTTTACAAAGTATTTTACAAAGAAATGTGGATTAAAGCTTAAAGCTAAGCTTGAAGAAAATGATAAAAAGGTTAGAGAAGAAAAGCTTTTAAATAATCTCCAAGTTATGGAATGTCAGCTTACCTTCTATAATAATAACTCAATGGTTATAGCAACTCTTAAATATAATGAGCAAGGATATAAAAATGGATATAGCTACTACAAGGAAGCAGAAGGAGATTGTATTCTTTTAGTAGATCAAGAAGGAAATTGGTTAATAGATGATTGGAAGATGACAAAGAAAAGGATTCCAAACTTTATACCATTAGTAAGAAAGGTTAAAGAAGAAAATAATAGATTAACTCTTTCTATGATAGTTAAAAATGAAGGAAAGAGATATTTAAGAAGAGCATTAGAATCAGCTAAAGAATATATAGATGATGCTGTAATTATAGATGATGGAAGTACAGATAATACAGTAGAAATAATTAAAGAAGTATTAAAGGATATTCCATTTACTTTAATAGAAAACAAGGATTCTAAATTTAGTAATGAAATAGAATTAAGAAGGCAACAATGGTTTGAAACTATAGATACTAATCCAGATTGGATTTTATTCTTAGATGCAGATGAAATATTTGAAAATAAGTTTAAGGATGAAGTTAGAAAGATGATGAAAAATATAGAGGTAGATGGATATATCTTTAGATTATATGATTTCTGGGATGAAGATCATTATAGAGATGATGAGCTATGGTGCGCTCATAACACTTATAGATTATTTATGATTAGATATCAAAAGAACTTTAGATATATATTTACAGAAACTGCACAACATTGTGGTAGAATGCCAGCTAACTGTATGAAACTTTCTTATGCATTAAGTAATTTAAGATTAAAGCATTATGGATGGGCTAAACTTGAAGATAGATTAAATAAATATCGAAGGTATATGCAATTAGATCCAAATGGTGAATTTGGAAGTATGGATCAATATAAATCAATTTTAGATCCAACACCTAAGCTTGAAGCATGGAATGAAAATGAGTAAAAAGGATCTATAAACCTATGTATAATTGTAAAAAATGAAGAATCTAATATTGCTAGGTGTATATGAAGCTGTGAGCATAGAGCTGATGAAATAATAGTAGTTGATGGTAATATGACTTTAAATTATTTTTGCCAATATATTTATATCAAACTAATAAAAGGGGTTGTCTCGTAAATGATTTTTAATTATTTACGTAGATGACCTTTTTTATTTTAATATAAATAACATAATCTCTTTGTAACTTTAAATAGATATCTTACTGAAGCATTTTCTGATAGTATCAAAATTTATTTTCATAAGGCCCTTGTTCATATGTAGATAATAATTTTGAAAAATAAAATTATATATTTTTTATATTAAAATAAATTATAGTATTATTAAAAATATTTTGAAAATAATAAGGATTCTATCTAAAATTTGAGTTGAACCAATTACTTTTATTATTTTTAATATAAAACTATATACATATAGATAAATTTATGAAAATAATTTATTAAAAATATATACAGAAAATGAATGTTAAAAAATACAATATTTGACAAAAAAAGATATCTTTAATTAATATCATTTTGAGAGGCTTGAGGGAGTAATAATATGAAACAGATTATTTTAAAATCTACGTATAAACAAAATTTAGTTAAATCAAAATTAGAAGATTTAAAAATCTTATTGAATGTAAAAGGTTTTATTGCAAAATATTTAATACAAATTTTTTATTTACTCTTTAGAAATTCAGATGAGATAGAAGATTACATATATAATTTAATGAAGAATAAGGGGATAGAAATATGAGAGAAAAAATTACAGGAACTTTTATAGGAGTATTATGCTCAATTATATTCTTATTGTTAAATAAATTTGGTTTTAATATTATTGCTTCAATTATATTAGCTATTATTTTAAGTTTTATTATATTATTTATTGGTATTTTATTAAAAAAATATCTTGGAAATAAGTAGGGTGATAAAGCTTTGGATAAGAAGATTACAGTGTTAAGAAAAATAAGATATGTAATTACTATCTTTATAGTATTTTTATTTGTTTTATTAACTTTACTCGTTGGAATAAAAATTTTAAATAAATCCAACAGTTATTACAAATCAGAGGTCAATAACATGATTTCTGAAATTTCAGGAGAAGAACCACTAAGATTTAAGGGTGAAAGTATTATAGGTGATGAACAATTAATATATAATAATAAAATATTAGGGGGAATAACATATGTAAGCGTGATGAGTAATGATAAATTAATTACGGCAAATGCCTATGAGTTTGATGTGGAAATATTAAAGTTGGAGATAATATACATATTAAAGCAATTAATGGAAAATATTTTTATAGATATCCTATTGTTAAGGAGTTACAGATTATATATCAATAATCATAGGTGTTTTATCAAGTATAGTTCCTGCATATAGTGCTGTTGACTCAAATATGATAGATATATATGAGATAATAAAGTGGATTGTATAGAAAGAACAATGATAATTATAGCGATAAATAAGACAGTATAAATACATAAATAATATACAATAAGAGGTAAGGGTATAATGCATAAATATGTAAGAAAATTTACATTAAAGTTATATATTTACAAATAAGTGTAAAAGGGGTAAAATTAAAAGGGATAAAAAGAAAAATAAACCATAATTTGTAAAAAGATAATTAAATTGAATGTTTATTTGGAATTTTATTTTATTCTAAGATTTAAAAGCTTAGGGAGAATTTATGGAGGTGAGATTTTTTGAAATCAAAAAAATTATCAAGAATTATCACAGCTGCTTTAATTGCTAGTACAATGATGCTAAATAGCATATCTGTATTTGCAACTACTGGAGCTAGAAATGAAAAGGTAAACATAGCGTTAGGGAAATCTGTAGAAGCTTCAAGTGTTGAAGTAGAAAAATGGGGACCAAACATGGTTACAGATGGAGTTACTGATAGGGGATCAGATCCAACTAAGCCAGGGCAGTCAAGATGGTCAAGTAATGCTTTAAACAATGGTCAAAACCCACAATGGTTAGTTTTAGACTTAGGAGAAGTTAAGACTTTTGACGAAGTTGTAATTGAGTGGGAAAGAAATAATATTACATCTTATAAGGTAGAAATATCAGATGATAAGACTAATTGGACTTCAGTACATGAAGCTACAAACATTTCAGCTTTAAGAGATGTAATTGAATTAGACCAGGATTATTCAGCAAGATATATAAGAGTATATGTTGGAAATAATGATCCAAATGCAGTTGTTAAATGGGACAACGTATCAGTTTATGAAGTAGAAGTTTATGATAATGAAGGCGGAGAAGTTACTCCACCGGTTGAAGATGATACTCCAACTCAAGTAAACTTAGCTTATAATAAAACTGCAGTTTCATCAGCAAATGAAACAGCTGCTTTAAGTGCAGATAAGGTTGTAGATGGTGATACAGAATCAAGATCATCAAGATGGTCAAGTGGATCATTTAATGGTGGAAACAAGCAATGGATATATGTTGATTTAGGTAAAGAAATGAACTTTGATCACGTTAAGCTTTACTGGGAAGGAGCTAACGCTAAGGTATATGAAATCCAAACATCAAATGATGGAGAAAATTGGACAGCTGTTCATAGAAAGACTAATGCTCCAGGTGGTGTAGAAACTGTAAAGCTTTCTGAAAAAGAAAGAGCTAGATATGTAAGAGTATTCTGTGAAGAAAATAATCCAGCAGTTTGGACTTCAGTATCATTATATGAAGTAGAAATATATAATGGATTACCTGCTTCAATTGATGATGTAGTAACAACAATACAACCTAAGATTTCTGAAGATGGAACTAGACTTGAAATGCCAGCAGTTCCAGCTGGATATGAAGTTTCATTTATTGGAGCTGATTATAGCCAAATAATTGACAAGGATATGAACATTCATACTCCAATAGTTGATACAAAGGTAGTAGTAGACTTTGAAGTTACTAAGGATGGTAAAAAGAAGACTACTAATGGACTTGAATTAGTTGTTCCAGGAACATATAATGACCAAATTGGTACAAATGCTAAGCCACAAGTTATCCCAGAGCTTAGAGAATGGGCTCCAGGAAATGGTGACTTCACTATTACAGACACTACTAAAGTTGTAGTTAGTACTGAAGATGCAGAAGCTCTTAAGGATACAGCTGAAATATTTAAAGAAAATTATAGAGATATAATGGGTAAAGATATTGAAGTTGTTATATCAGACGAGCCAGAAGCAGGAGATATATACTTAACTTTAGGTTCAACATATGCTGCAACAGGTGAAGAAGGATATTATATAAATATTGGAGATACAGTAGAAATAGAAGGAAATCATCCAACAGGTGTTCTTCATGCTACAACTTCTATACTTCAAATATTAAAGCAAACAGAAAACACTCTTCCTCAAGGTTTAGTAAGAGATTACCCAAGATATGAAGTAAGAGGATTTATGCTAGATGTAGGAAGAAAGCCAATAACTATGGATTTCTTAGAAGAAATAACAAAAACTATGTCATGGTATAAAATGAATGACTTCCAAGTTCATTTAAATGATAACTATATTTGGGTAAATGAATACGGTGATGAAGCTATAGAAAAGGCTTATGCAGGCTTCCGTTTAGAATCAAATGATGTTGGTGCTAATGGTAAGAAGTTAACATCAGAGGATTTATTCTATACTAAGGAAGAGTTTTCTAACTATATAGATGAATCAAAGAAATATGGAGTTACTATAGTTCCAGAACTTGAAAGTCCAGCCCACGCATTATCATTTACAAAGGTGCATCCTGAGTATGCTTATGGAGATGGTTCAGGTGAACATGCAGCTATGTTAGATGTTAACAATCCAGAAGTTGTTGATTATGTAAAAGGTATATTTAGTGAATATGTAGATGGTGGAGAAGACTCAGTATTTAGAGATGCTCCAGTTCATATAGGTTCAGATGAGTTCTATGGAACTTCAGAAGAATACAGAAGATATACTGATGATATCTTAAAGTTCATGAGAGATGAAAAAGGAAGAACTACAAGAGTTTGGGGAAGCTTATCTCAAAAGAAAGGACAAACTCCTGTAACAGCTGAAAACATCCAAATGAATATTTGGAATACAGGTTGGGCTGATCCATCAGATATGTATAATCAAGGTTATGACTTAATCAATACTGATGATGGTAAATTATATATAGTTCCATCAGCAGGATACTATTATGATTATTTAAATACTCAAAATCTTTATGAAACTTGGGAAGTAAATAAATTCTCAAATGGAGATGTAATTCCAGCTGGTGCAGACCAAATGATAGGTGGAATGTTTGCAGTATGGAATGATATGATCGATAGAAAAGCTAATGGTATAGTTGAATATGATATTTATGATAGAGTATTACCAGCTATTCAAGCTTTATCAGAAAAAATGTGGGGTAGAGCTGAAGATAAGACTTATGCAGAATTTAAGTCTTTAGCTAAGACAATAGATATAGCTCCAAATTCAAATCCAAGATCAGAAGTAGACTCTAAGAGTGAAGTAGTTATGGACTACGGATTTAATGAGGATTTAACTTCATTAAAGGATGCTTCAGGAAATGATTATAATGTAGTTAAGACTGAAAATGTAGAATCAGTTAAGGGTCAAGATGGAAAGGCAGTTAAGTTAAATGGTGGATCAAGTTATGTGGAGTCTCCAGTAGATAACTTAGGACCAAACTATACAATTACTATGAAGGTTAAGAGAGCGGCAGATAGTGGAAATGAAGAGCAAGTATTATTTGAATCAGAAAAGGGTGCATTTAAGGCTGTTCAAAAAGAAACTGGAAAGGTTGGTTTCTCAAGAGAATTCTATGACTATTCATTTGATTATGAATTACCAGTTGGAGAATGGGTTGAATTAACTGTAATAGGTACACTTAATAAAACTATCCTTTATGTAAATGGACAATATGCTGATGAAATAAGTAAAGCAGGAACAGATGGAAAATATCATGGTACATTTGTATTCCCACTTGAAACTATAGGAAGTAAGACAAATTCATTTAAGGGTGAAATTGACGACTTAGAAGTTAGAAATGTTAAGACTTCAATAGAAGATAAGACTATAATTCCTCAAGAAAATATGACTGCAACTGCAACTTCAGAACAAAGTGGTTCAAGTGAAGGTCCTGCAAGTCTTGCTATTGATGGAAATGAATCAAGTATATGGCATACTAAGTGGTCACCAAATAAGGACGAGTTACCACAAAGTATTACTCTATCTTTAGGAAAAGAATACACTATAGACAAATTCTCTTACTTACCAAGACAAAATGGAAGCAATGGTAATATTACTTCATATGACCTTTTAGTAAGTACAGATGGTGTAAACTTTACTAAGATTCAAGAAGGAACTTGGGCAAATAATAATGCTTTAAAGAAAGCAGAATTTGAACCAGTACAAGCTACTCATGTAAAACTTACTGCTAAAGCAGGGGTTGGTGGATTTGCATCAGCAGCAGAACTTAATGTTCACCAAGTAATTGAAGAAGAAGTTGTAGAAACTGGAAAAGCAACTGTTAATGCATCAGATGAAGTATCAGTTAATGATACATTTAATGTAGCATTAGGATTAAATGAAATTACTGAAGGAAATGAATACTATTCAGCAGAATATACATTCACTTATAACCCAGAAGTATTTGAATTTAAAGGAGCTACAGCTACAAATGAAACTTTATTTGTAAATAGTTCAGAAGTAACTCCAGGTCAAGTTAGAATAGTAGTAGCTTCATTAGGAACTCCTATTGTTAATGGAACTGACTTAGTAAATGTTTCATTAAAAGCTTTAGCTAAGGCTGATGCAGAAGCTCTAAACACAACTGTTCAAGTTGGAGATGGAGATGGAAAAGTTGTAGAATTAGAAGCAGGAAGCAAAAACGTAACTGTTAAAGAAAATGCACCTGAAGAAATAATAGTTTCTAAGGTTAGCAACTTAAAGGCTTCAGAAGTAACTAATTCATCAGTTAAATTAACATGGAATGCTCCAGTAAGCACTAATGGATTAACTGAATATGTAATTTATAAAGATGGTAAGATTCATGCTACAATTCCAGCAGACAATGCAGAATTAGTAGTTGATGGATTAAGAAGTAATAGTATCTATGGATTCAAAGTAGTTGCTAAATACTCAAACGGACAAGAATCAAAACCAGTATCATTAAATGTAAGAACTACAAAATAATATTATTAGTAAATCAATAAAAAAGTAAAAGTGGAGTAAGGACACAGTAAGTATCCTTACTCCACTTTCATTTATTTGATTTTACTTTTAGAATATTTTTTATATTAATATTGACTTATGGAAAATTGAGGAATATAATATTGAGTAATTACTCAATTAATTTACGGGTTTGTGAAAGAAGGAAAACAAAATGACTAAAAGAAGTGAACAAAAGGAAAAAAGAAGGATAGAAATAATATATAAAGGTTTAGATTTATTTGTACAAAAGGGCTATGCAGGAACTAAAACTAGTGAAATTGCAAAGGAATTAGGAATAAGTGAGGGGTTATTTTTTCATTATTTTCCTACTAAGGAAAGTCTTTATATAGAATTGGTAAAGCTAGGGGTTCAAGGTACAGAAATATTTGAAGGAGACATAGACAATCCATATGAATATTTATTTCAGATTTTAAAAGAATTTCTCGAAAGAACAAAAATGAACAGGCGGGTGGCTAAAATGTTTATTCTTGTAGACAGAGCTCAAAACAAAGAAACTACGCCACCAGCAGTGTATGAAGTAGCAAAGCAGGTTATCATTATTGAGGCTTCAGTACCAATAATTGAAAAGGGACAGAGCCTAGGTCAGTTTAGGGATGGTGATCCACTAGCTTTATCTTATGCATTTTGGAATGCTGTTCAAGGAAATATGGAGGAGCTAGCAAGAAAGGACGAAATGCCTGTACCAGAGCCAGATTGGCTAATGGCAATTTTAAAAAAGTAATTTTAATTATTTTTATAGCAGTGTGAATATATAATAGTGGCTTTGTGGAAGGTATTAAAAATAAGAGTCATTTGAATATGTATAGGCTTAATGAAGCAGAGATAGTGGTCAGTAGAAACGGTATATTTTCACTGCTTAAAAGGAATCTAAACCAAATAAAAGGAGAAATATTATGTTTGCAATTTTAGGTGGATTTTTATTTATTATAATAGCTATTTTGACAATGCTTGTAGCCATTGGGGCGCCCCTAGGTGAGTTTACCATGGGAGGACAGTTTAAGGTATTACCAAAGCCTTTTAGAATTATGGCGGTGATTTCATTTGTTATTCAAGTTTTCGCAGTTGTTATAATCTTACAGGCTGGAGGATTTATAAATACATGGTTTTCAGCAAAGACTACAAAGTATATTTGTATATTTTTTGCGGGTTATTTATTTATAAATACAGTGATGAATATTTCTTCAAAAAGCAAGAAGGAAAGGTATGTAATGACACCTCTTTCATTGATAGCAGCTATAAGCTTTTGGATAACAGCATATGGAATGTAATATATCTAAATGTTAAGGTCTTTCCAGATAAAGAAGTAGTGTACTTTGAAACGGATATTTATAAAATTAATTACCTAAAATAAAATCTATACAAGTACTTATTGAGTTTGGAGGAATATAAATTATGAAGATAGTTTACACAATAGCTTTAATACTATTTTTTATTGTTGCTTTGACAGCTTG
Source organism: Clostridium sp. (assembly GCF_051654825.1). GTDB lineage: Bacteria > Bacillota > Clostridia > Clostridiales > Clostridiaceae > Clostridium. Next base: position 10,475 of record NZ_JBOFYU010000168.1, on the reverse strand, counting down.
TGGTGAACCTAAATTTAACGGAAACAGAACGGGGAATGAAAGCCAATTTTTAATGGATTATAGTGTATTTACTGGCTCAGATTTTCAGTTATTAAAATTGAAAGAGGGCGATAAAATAGATGTAGAAATAGTTAGTGAGTCTGGCAGAATAGATATTGAAGTGAAAATGGATAATAGGGAACCTATATATACTGGAAATGCTGCTACTGGTTCCTTTAAATTAACAGTGACTGAAAGTGGGATATATAAGTGTTCTGTAACAGGGAAGAATGCAAAAGGGAGTTTAAGTTTTGTAAAATAAGATAAGTAAATTTATTTGTATTTATTGAAATTCTATCATCTTTATACTTTTAAAATAAATTATATTAACTTAAATTTATCCTGTAAATTCCAATTTTGCTGTTTAATCAAATATTTTTAAAGTATAAAAGGTACTAAATGTGAGTGATTATAAACTCATATCTAGTATCTTTACTTTTTACTGAGATAACGAAATAGATGCATTACAAATCCAATGCTGCTATTATATATATATATATATTTTAAAATTTTGGTAAATATCTTACAATAGATATACGACAAACTTATAAAGGTTGTGTAAAGTGTATATAAGAGGGGATTAGGTAGCTTTAAATATGGATAATAAGGTAAAATTGTTAAAACAAATTATTTATATAGCAGGTGTTACACTTATTAGTATGGTGTTATTTTATAACAAACATAATAATGCTATGTTTATATTATGTTTATCTTTAATGATGTTATGGTGGATAGAAGGAACTTATTTTAATGAGAAAATGGTAAAGTATATCTATGGTCTATGGATTATGGAGTATAGTGTTATACTTATAATTTGTAGTAGAGAAGCAACAGGTATGTCTATTTTACTATTGCTATTAATGATTGGAGGGATTGTGTTATCGTATCCACTTAAAAAAAGTATATTTATAACAATAATAGCATACATGGGATATATTATTATGATGAGATTCTTCTATAAAGAACAGTATGATGCATATAACCTTTTTATGACCACTATGAATTTTATAATAGTGTATCTACTTATTTCAGCTATACGTTACCAAATGCTACAAAGAGGTAAGGCTCAAGAGACATCAAAGGAACTAAAGGAAAAGACAGAAGAGCTAGAAAATGCTTATAATAAGCTTCAGGAGTTTTATGAAAATAAGGAAGAAATGATATTGTTAAAAGAACGCAATAGAATAGCAGGAGAAATACATGATACAGTAGGTCATAGGTTAACAACTGTAATAGTTCAACTTGAGGCTACTAAAAGATTAATGTATGTAGATCAAGATAAAGCATCTGAAAAATTAGTATTAACGCAAACACTAGTAAGAGAAGGATTGCAAGATATACGTCAGGCTGTAAGAGCAATGAAAGAAGATAAATCTATGGTTAATTTTGAAGAGTATATGAAGGTTTTTATCGATGAAGTATCTAATAATAATAATGTGATTATAGAAAGTTATATAGAAACTTTACCAGCGTTGAATGATAAAATAAAAAATATGCTATTGAGGGGTTTACAAGAAGGAATTACTAATGGCATAAGACATGGTAAAAGTAAATGGTTTAAAGTAGATTTAGTTTGTGACAATGATGAGATTCAATTAAATATTCAAGATAGAGGAGTAGGTAATGAAGAGTTAGAATTTGGTTTTGGACTTTACAATATAGATAGAAAGGTAAAAGAATTAAAAGGAACTTTTGAAGTAAAATCTCATAAAGAGAATGGGACAAGTTTATTTGTTAAATTACCAATAAAGGGGGGCGAATAATGATACAAGTCATGATTGTAGATGATCAGACACTTATGAGAGATGGGTTAAAGACTATATTAGAATTAGAAGAAGACATGGAAGTAGTTGGTGTAGCAGCAAATGGTAAAGAAGCTTATGAACTTATAGATTCTACTAAGCCAAATATAATACTTATGGATATTAGAATGCCAGTTTTAAATGGTGTAGAAGCAACTAAAATGATTAAAAGAGACTATAAGGAAATAGGTATTATAATTTTAACAACTTTTGATACAGATGATTTAATTATAGAAGCTTTAGCAAGTGGTGCAGATGGATATATGCTCAAAGATATTGAAGGAAATCGATTAGTGGAAAGTATAAGAGATGCTTATAGAGGAGATACTATTCTTCCAGCAAAAATAGCAGCTAAACTAGTAGCTCGTTTAGTTAAAGGAGAAAGCAAAAAGAAGGAGGATACAGACAAAGCTCTAAATGAATTTGAACTAACAGAGCGGGAAAAAGATATTTGTCAGTTATTGATTGAGGGATTGAGTAATAAACAAATTTGTGAGAAGGTATATTTAAGTACAGGCACAGTAAAGAATTACATAACGAGTATCTACAATAAAGTGGGGGTAAGTAATCGAACAGCAGCGGTTTTATTATTAAAGAAGCTATTTTAATATGAGTTTAGATACTATGTATAACTTTAGTGCATAGACTTATAATAATTAAAAAGAGAATTCAATTATTTTGATTAAGGAATGAAAAATAGTTATAGGTAGATGTAAATGTTAGTGGTATTATATGCCACTTTATTTTTTTGACTAAAATTATGGGTAATTGTTAGAACTACGTAGAGTTAATTTGAATAATATAAGAATAAATGAGATAGGAGATAGCGATTTATGACCTATAATATGACCTTAGCTAATAGTCATATGACCTTTATTTTAAGTAAAATAATTTTGTTAGGGTAATAAGAGTGAGATATTAAAGAAATGATTAAGTTATATTTTGGGACATTAAGCTATTTTCTTTTTTGATAGAGTTTAGGGTAGAAAAAAGTAAGGGGGAAATTCAATGGAAAAAAAGGCAGCACCATATTATATTGCATCAGGAATTTTATTTTTAATTGCGTTTATTTTAAGCAAGAAATTTATTTTGTTAATTTTACCAATATCCCTTATTGTTATAGGCGTTACCATGAAGATTAAAAATAGGAGTAATTAGTATTAATATGGATAGATTGAATAAAGATGAGAATAAGGGAGAGAGGTAATATTACTTTGAAAGTACTTTTTAAAATATTAAAATATATTGGTTTAGGATTAGGAGTGTTAATTATTGTAATAATATCTATAACTTTAATTAAGCGATTAATAAAATCATCTCAAATTAAAATCAATACAGTCAATGGAATAGATAAGGGTGAATATGTTAACTTAGGTGGAATTGAGCAATATGTACAAATAAGAGGTGAGGATAGTAGTAATCCATTTGTTATATTTTTACATGGTGGTCCAGGTAATACAATGACACCAACAGCATTTGATTACCAAAGATATTTACAGTCTGAATATACATTTGTTAATTGGGACCAACGAGGTTGTGGAAGAACTTATTATAATAATGAAGATTTAGATGTTAAAACAGAACTTTCTATGGATATTTTATTAAATGATTTGGATAATTTAGTAGACTATATAAGAAATAAGTTTAATAAAGATAAAGTTATAATTATGGGACATTCATGGGGGGCGTTGCTGGGAAGTAAATATATCTTAGATCACCCAGAAAAAGTTTCAAATTATATAGGTGTTGGACAAGTAGTTTCACTTAAAGATGGATATATATATTCTGCTGACCAAGCTATTATAAAAGCAAATGAGAATGGAGATAAAGAAATTGCAAATAAGCTACAGAATGTAAAGAATATTTTTGAAAATACATCTAAAGTAGAAGAGTTTGATTTTAATAATTTTGTTCAAATGCAACAATACACTATGAAATATAATAGGTATAAAGGAGAATTATCAACCTTTAAAATGATAAGTACAATACTTACTTCACCATATTTGTCTATTAAAGATTTACAATGGTTTTTTAAAAGTAATAATCCTGATACTTTACTTAAACTTCAAGAGCCTTTATTACAGAAGTGCTTTTTTGAATTAGGCATAAATGATTTTGGCAATAAATATGAGGTGCCAGTAAACTATATTACTGGAGAATATGATGTTTCTACGCCTGTTGGTATATTAGAACCTTATTATAATGCAGTTGAAGCACCAGAAAAATCATTAACTATAATACCTAATGCCGGACACCTGGTATTTATGGAAAATCCAGAAGAATTTCATATAGTGTTTCGAGAAATTCTAAGCAAAAATAAAGATAAATATTAAATTAAAGAAATATAGATCAAGATAAGGAATTAAGGTAAAAGTGTATTAGTTTAATGTAAGGGGAGGTTAACAATGAAAAGGGGGAAAAGAATAATGTTCACCATATTAGTATTTATAATAATAGCTGTAGTAGTTTATTGGATAATTCCATACTCACCATATAAAGAGAAGTTCGATAATTATATGAAGAGTAGAGCTAGTAAAATTAGCATTTCAAGTGAAATTTGCATAGCGGAAGAAATTAAGCAGTTACCTGAATTATTGCAAAAACACTGTGATTATATAGGGTTAGAAGGCTTCACTAAATACCAAGTGGTAAATACAGATTTTGAACATACTAATTTTGTGTTTGATGCTAGCAAGGGTAAGGTTATGGATATGGATTATGATTTATGGCTTTTTTATGATAAACCTTATCGTAGTGCATATTGCACTTCTAGGATGTATGGGGTTCCCTTTGATGGAATTGATTATTGTACCGAGGATAAACAAGGCGGAATGAGAGGTATAGTTGGAAAAGCAGTACAAATATTTGATATCCGTGATAAGCAAGGTTATATAGCAAGTTTGATTTCATGGCTTGCAGAATCAGCAGCAATTAATCCTAGCTCATTTCTTTCACCTTATGTTAAGTATGAAGAAGTAAATGATACACAGGTGAAGGCTACAATAACATATAATGGTGTTGAAGGAAGTGGAATCTTCACCTTTAATGAAACTGGAGTAATTACAAAGTTTGAAAGTGATGAGCGACAGGTTGAAGAAATTAATGGGGTGAAGACTTTTATTGGGTGGCGTTGTGATTATGAGAAATATGAAGAACATAACGGAATTATGGTGCCATCAGTTGTAAGAAGTGTTAAGGTTTATCCAAATAAAAAAGAAGTAGTATATTTTGAAGCAGAGAATTATAAAATTAATTACTTGAAATAAAATCCACACAAGTATTTATTAAGTTCGGAGGTGATATTAATGGAAATTGGACAAGCAAGTGAAAGAGAATTATTAAGTTTATGGAAAGAAACAGAAGAAACCATGAAATCAATCACTCATTTTTTTTATAATAACACTAAGGCTGGAAGTGTTGAATTTTGGACATTAAATAAAGATAATGAATTTGCACATGGATATTCAAGTGTGTTTGAAAATAATGAGCTGACATACGACGAGGAAACCATATCGTCTGATTTAGACTTGATAATTGATAGCGTAGGTTATGTATTAAAAGGAGGATTGTTATAATATGTATACTTTGTATAAAAAGAATGAATCATGGTTTGCAGTATTATCCATTATTATTTTTGTTGTAGGTAGTAGCATAGCAGATAGCTTGTCAAAAAGTGTGGGAATTGCGAAATCAATTACATCATTGTTTCACTTAGTTCTTTTTGCGATAATTTTTTTATTTATCAAAAAAAACAATCTGTTTCAATACTATGGACTGTGCAAGTCAAATTTGCCTGCAAAAAAGGTTTTGTACTATTTTCCTCTTGTTATTATAGCATCTGTTAACCTATGGTTTGGTGTGAAAATGAATTTTACCCCCATAGAAACACTGTTCTTTATATTATCCATGCTTCTTGTGGGATTTTTAGAGGAAGTTATATTTAGAGGTTTCTTGTTTAAGGCCATGTGCAAAGACAATGTGAAAACTGCCATTATAGTTTCAAGCCTTACCTTTGGTATCGGGCATATTGTTAATCTATTTAATGGGAGTGGCGCAGAGCTAATTCCTAACCTATGCCAAGTAGGTTATGCCATAGCAATCGGATTTATGTTTGTAATGTTATTTTATCGCGGAAAATCACTATGGCCTTGTATAATAACGCACAGTGTTTTAAATTCGCTGGGTGCATTTTCAAATACGGAGATGGCAGAAACCTATCGTATTCCTGTAGCGATTATACTGATTGTTGTTTCGTTAGGATACGGTCTATTTCTAATCAAAAGAACACCTAACCCGTAGAGTATGAACATAATACGAAGAGCGTTAAATTCCAATAAGTCGGATAGTTTATCTTTATAAAAAATTTATGTTTATTTTTTATAAAAGTCTAATATAACATAAATAAGAAAAGCTTAGTGTTAGATCACTAGGCAATCCTTAAAACGTTTTTAGTTTTAGGGCTATTGGTTTCGATTAAATAATTTTAATTTAGAAAAAGCACAATTATTCTTGGTGGGAGTATGTGCTTTTTTTATGTTTTAAAAGATAATTTAAAGTATTTAGAACCTATATTAAATTTAAAGTCTAATTTTTAGGGGTGTTTAATGAGAATTTAATTCCAATTATACTATGAGTAAAATTTTATTGTGGAAAAAATTTTAATATTAGGGTACGTGAAAAACTATAAAATTATTAAATATAAAAATTAAAAAAAATTACTAAAAACTTCGAAAGTTACAAATAACTCTTGAAAAGTCATAAAAAGTCGTATAAAAGCTGTAAACAGATTACAAGAAAAGTAAGATTTCCATAATATTATATGATAAAATAATATCAATGATTATATATTATATGGAAATAATGTTAAAAAATAATAAAGGTGGTGTAAATTGGTCGTAACAAGACATTTTAGATAATATTATGATAATCATTTAAAACAAATAAGGGGGAAAATATATGACAAAAGGTAAAAACAACAAGTTTTTCAAAACATTAACAAGAATGTTATCTGTAATTTTCATATTCACGCTTATTAGCCCAAATAGCTTTGCTCCAAAGGCTGATGGAAGTGTGGAAGTTGTAGAAAAGATAATAAATGATTTTGAAACAGGGGATGGAATTAATAAATTTTCATATTCAAGTGGATGGTCAACAAGCACAAATTTACCAAACTTATTTTATAATGGAGATGAACATTGGGTAGTAATAGGGAAGGATGCAGCAAATGCAGCTAATTACTATTACAATGTAAAATTTGAAGGAAGTAAAATAGAGTTATACGGTGACAAAGGTCCTATGCTTGGAAACTATGCAGTTTCTATAGATGGTGGAGAAGAAGTTATAATAGATGCTTATAATAGCACAAAACTTCATCAGGAAAAGTTATTCGAAAGTGAAGAGTTAGAAAACGGAATTCACACTGTAAAGGTTAGAGGGACTGGTGTGGGAACTGGTAATTCAGCAGATATGCAAGTTGATTTTGCAAAGGTATACAAGTCTAAATCAATGGCAAATGGTGTTCATTTATCAATGAATGAAGTAGAGTTAGAAATTGGATCAATCCAAAACTTAATAGCTACAGTAACACCAGAAGAAGCAATCAACAAGGAAGTTGTATGGACAAGTGAAGATGAAAGTATCGTTACAGTAAATGGTGGGTTATTAGAAGCTAGAGGAATTGGTGAAGCAAAGGTAATTGCTACAGTTAAAGATACTAGTATAACAGCAGAATGTAATGTAAAAGTTACAGCACCTTCTACTGAAAAGATGTATACAACTATGATTAATGATTCAAGTATTGGATCAGGAATAAATCAATTTAGATATACTGGAGCTTGGGGAACAGGTTCAGGTGCAGGTTTCTATGGTGGAGATGAGCATTGGTCATCTATAAGAAAAGGAGACACTAATGCTAAAAACAACTATTTTGAAGTTAAGTTTACAGGAAACAAAATAGAACTTTACGGAACTACTGGACCTAAGCATGGAATATATGCAGTATCAATAGATGGCGGAGAAGAAGTTGAAGTAGATGCATATAGTGGTTCAAGAATAGATCAACAAAAAATATTTGAAAGTGGAAAGTTAGCTTATGGAACTCATACATTAAAGTTAAGAGGAACAGGAAAAGCTACAGGAAGCGAAGCATCAATTCAAATAGATGCGGCTAAAGTTTACCACAAGGAAATTAAAGCAGAAAGTATTGAAATGAAAAACAAGGGTGTTTCATTAGAAAGAGGATTAGAAACTAAGTTAGAGGTTATTTTCAATCCAAATAATACTTCAATTAAAGATTTAGAATGGTCATCAAGTGACGAAAGCGTAGCAACAGTTTCAGATAATGGAGCAGTATTAGCTAATGAAGTTGGAGAAGCTACTATCACAGCTAAATTAATAAATACTGACTTAACAGCTACATGTAAGATTACAGTAACTGAAGGAAATGAGTATTTAACAGGATATATTGGAACTACTGAAAGACATAATTTCCAAGAGAAATATGGAGATTACGTTGGAATATACAATAATTCAGAAGATCTAGTAGCATGGAAGGGCGACAAAGCTATTTCAAAGCTAGTTCTTTTATCAAAGAAAAACGGTGCAAACAACATTACTGTAAAAGCTAGTAACTTTACTAACGAAAAAGGTAATGTTATAGATGGATCAAATGTAACAGCTACATTCTTAAAAGATGTTAGCGCTACTTTAGGTGGAGTACAACCAGGTGAAGGTTTTGGACAAGTAATTCCAAACCAACCAAGACAAGATGTAGCAGAAATACTATACACAACTGAACCAGTTTCAGTTGAAGGAAATAAACTTCAACAAGTATGGGTAGACTTCAACATTCCAAGAGATGCTGAAAGCGGAGTTTACACAGGATCATTAGAAATTACTGCTGATGGTTTAGAAGAAGGTTTAGTATTTGATTACCAAATCGAAGTATTAAACTTAACTCAACCAAGCTATGAAGAATCAAAATTCCACTTAGACTTATGGCAATATCCATATTCATCAGCTAGATATTACGAAGTAGAGCCTTTCTCAGAAGAGCACTTTGAAATATTAAAGCCTCATATGGAATTATACAAAAATTCAGGTGGTAAAACTATAACAACAACTATAGTTGAAGATGCTTGGAATAACCAAACTTATGATAAATATACGTCAATGGTTAAGTGGACTAAAAAGACAGATGGAACATTTGCCTTTGATTTTACTGACTTTGATAAATGGGTAGCATTTAACTTAGAACTTGGAATAAACAAGCAAATCAGTGCATTTAGTATAGTTCCACTAGAAAATAGATTAATCTACTTAGATGAAGCAACAGGAAAGATGGTAGAAGAAAAACATTATCCAGGTACTGATGGATGGACAAATATGTGGGATCAATTCTTAACAACATTTGTTTCACACTTAGACCAAAAAGGTTGGTTTGACATGGTTTATATAGCTATGGATGAAAGACCAGTAAACCAAATGATTCCAGCGTTAAACCTTATTGAAAGTAAGCCAAACAAAGATGGTCATACTTTAAAAGTATCAGGTGCAATGAATTATTCAACAATGGATAGAAATTTATTAAATAGAATTCATGATATCTCAATTCACGCAGCACACACTAATCATACTAACGGAGAAGTTAAGAGATTAGCTGAAGAAAGAAGAGAATTAGGATTAACTACAACATTATATACTTGTACAGGATCATATCCTTCAAACTTCACAAGAAGTGAGCCATCAGATAACATTTGGACAATCTGGTACTCAGCTTACCACAATACAGATGGATATTTAAGATGGGCATTAGACTCATGGACAGAAAATCCTTTAGAGGATTCAAGTCACTGGTACTTTGAAGCTGGAGATACTTTCTTAGTATATCCAGGGGATAAGGGAACTGACAATATTCAGCCAAGATCAAGTGTAAGATTAGAAAAAATGGCTGAAGCTATAAGAGACGTTGAAAAGGTAAATTACCTAAAAGAAAACGCTCCAGAGCTTGCAGCAGAAATAGAAGCTTTATTAGGAAGCATTAATAGATACGGTGGTTATGGAAATGGCTACGGTATGGCTGAAGGTTCAGAAGCTACTAAACAAGCAATAGCTGATGAAGCAGTAAGAGTTAAAAATGAAGTAGCAAGACTTTCGAAGAAATATGTTGATTTAATCAATGTTCCAGTTGAATCTGTTACTTTAGATAAGACAGAAGTTAGTTTAGAAGAAGGAAATACAGAAGCTTTAGTTGCAACTGTAATGCCAGAAACAGCAACTAATAAAAATGTAACTTGGACTTCTTCAAATGAAGAAGTAGCTTTAGTTAATGAAGCTGGTGTTGTAACAGGAGTTAAGGCTGGTACAGCTGTAATTACTGTTACTACTGAAGATGGAGCTAAAGTAGCAGAATGTTCAGTTACTGTTGTTAAACCTTCAGGTGAAATAGTAGTAAACAAGCCAATCAACTTAAAGGCTAAAGAAGTTACAGAAAACTTAGTATCATTAAGTTGGGAAAGACCAACTACTACAGAAGGTCTAGTAGGTTATGTTATTTATAAAGATGGTAAGATAATTGATGAAGTTACTACTGAAGAATATAGTGTAGATGGATTAAAATCAAACACTATTTATGGA
>NZ_JBOFYU010000167.1:0-14312 GCF_051654825.1 Clostridium sp. | reverse complement strand
TTAGGATCAATATTAATTGTAATTTTATTTGATATATTTAAAGATACTACAATAAGAACTTTAATAATAATGCTTGCAGGATATATTGGAAGTTATATATCAGAATATAAATATAATATGATTTTAGTGACAGTGTCAGCTATAGGTTCAGTTGCGCTAATGTCAGATTATGCTTCAGTTTTAAGTATTGAAAGAGTGGTATTTGTAGCATTAGGTTTAATAATTTCATTGATAATTAATAGGTATTTATGTACCTATAAAATAGAAGATTCAAATAATGATTTGATAAAGCTTTATGATGATTTAATTGAAAAGATGATTATAGAAGTGCAAAACTCTTTAAAGGATGTAAGAAATGAAAATGTAGTAAGAAATTTATTTATTAGATCCTCACTTATTGAAGAAAAAATAAGTGTTAATAATCAAGCATCAATAAATCCTAAAAGTGAGATTTCTTTAGAAAATCGTAGATTACTTACAAATAGTGTTTATAGATTATATATAAGAATATTAAAACAAAAGGATTATAAGGATTCTTTAAATATAATAACAGATTCTTTAAAAGATTCTTTAAAAAATAAAGGGAAAAACTTAACAGAAATAATAGAAGGAACAAAAGGTAAAATAAAAAACATAGAAAGTGTAAATGATAAATTAATGATTTTAAGTTTGCTAGAAATAATTTGTGAGATTGACTACTTAGACAAACAAAAAATAAATTGCTAGTTAATAAAATTACGATAAAAGAATTGTGTCTTTTTAAGGAGATGCAGTTCTTTTTTTTATGATATAATTATAAGAATCTAAATATTAGATAAAATAATATTAAAGTAAAATTTATATAATATGAATTGGAGAGAAAAATGAAGGAATTATTTGATTTATTTATTACCTTTTGTAGAATAGGAGGACTAACCTTTGGTGGAGGTTATGCAATGTTGCCTATGTTACAAAAGGAAGTAGTTGAAAATAGAAAATGGGCAACAGAGCAAGAGGTGTTAGATTACTATGCAGTAGGTCAATGTACACCAGGCGTTATAGCTGTAAATACTGCAACATTTATAGGATATAAAACTCATGGGGTAATGGGAGCTATATCAGCAACTACTGGGGTTGTATTTCCGTCCTTAATAATAATAATGGTTATAGCAGCCTTTATTCAAAATTTTGCTGATTTAGCAGTAGTTCAATATGCTTTTTCAGGAATAAGAGTTGCAGTAGCAGTATTAGTTGTAAATGCAATAATAAAGCTGTGGAAGGCTGGAATTAAAGATATTATAGGAACTATAATTTTTATAGTTACATTTATAATTTCAGTAGCATTTAATCTTTCACCAGTTTACGTAGTAATTGGAGGGATATTCGTAGGGATTTTTGCTAAGAGAGAAAGGGGATTAGATAAATAATGACATACTTACTTTTATTTTTAGAATTTTTTAAGATAGGACTTTTCTCAGTAGGTGGGGGATTAGCAACATTACCCTTTTTATATAATTTAGCAGATAAATACACTTGGTTTGATAGAGCATTACTAGCAGATATGATAGCTATATCGGAGTCAACTCCAGGTCCAATAGGTGTAAATATGGCTACATATGCTGGATATCATGCTGGTGGAGTTTTAGGTGGTATTATAGCAACAATTGCATTAGTTTTACCTTCAATAATAATAATTATATATGTAGCAAAATTTTTAGGTAAATTTAATGAAAATAAATATGTTCAATCAGCATTTTATGGTTTACGTCCAGCTGTAACAGCATTAATAGCAGTTGCAGGTTTTGAAGTGCTTAAGATATCAGTTTTAAATATACAAAGATTTATGACAACAAATAGGATATTAGATATTATAAATATTAAGTCTGCAATATTATTTTTAATACTTCTTTATATAACAAATAAAAAAAATACTCATCCATTACTTATCATAGGAATATCTGCAATTATAGGAATATTATTTAAGTTTAGTTGATATAATCATATTTGAAAAATTGGGGATAATAAGTGTGATTGATTATAATTTGTCAATGTTAAAATACTATGATAGTATATAAGATGCAATTATATAAGAAATAGCTTATATAGTTAAATTTGATAACAAATGGAGGAATTTAAAGAATGAGTACTTTACCAAATTGCCCAAAATGTAACTCAGAATATACATATGAAGACGGAAGTCTTTTAATTTGCCCAGAGTGTGCATATGAGTGGACTCCAGGTGGAGAAGTTGCAGCTGATGAAGATACATTAATAGTTAAAGATTCAAATGGTAATCTTTTAGTAGATGGAGATTCAGTTACAATAATAAAGGATCTTAAAGTAAAAGGTGCTACTTCAGCATTAAAGAAGGGTACAAAAGTAAAAAATATACGTTTAGTAGAAGGCGATCATAATATAGATTGTAAAATAGATGGTTTTGGAGCTATGAAATTAAAATCAGAATTTGTTAAAAAGCTTTAATAAAGGATTTTTAATTTATCCATGAACTGCTTAACATAGCATATAAAAAACTCACTAGTATAAAATCGTACTAGTGAGTTTTTTTAGGATTAAATTAATTTAATGAGGTATATTATCATTTTCAAAAAAATCATCTGAATTATATTTAGTTATTTTACGAAGTATGTGGAATAATTGATCAACTTCAGCTTGATTTAAGCCATCAATCAATTGACTTTCCCATTTTTTTGATATTTCTAATATTTCATTTTTTTGATCTAAAGCCTTTTCTGTTAAGTAAATATGATATTTTCTTTTGTCTTTTTCATTCGCTTCTAGTCTAACATAGCCTTTTTCTTCAAGCTTTTTTATAGCTCGAGTAGTTGTAGCTTTATCTACACAAATTTGTTCAGTTAAGTATTCGTGGCTACAACCATCAACTAAATAAAGTCTTAAAAGAAATTGATATTGTCCAAAACCAAGTTCATACTTATCATATTTTTTTGATAAATAACTAGCACCAAGGCGATGTAAATAACTTATATATCTTCCGATACCTTCTGTTTCATAATATTTCATAAATTTAATCTCATTTCTTAAGTATTCTTTTTTATAATTATATCATACTAATTAGCTATTTGTGCATTAGGACAATTTTCTATATCTTTATCGCATTTAAGATCTTTCATTTCTTTAAATATTAAAACTCCAGATAATAATACTGCTAGTAAATCAGCTATAGGACCTGCAATCCATACACCTTGTAAACCAAATAACTTAGGTAATATTAAAAATGCAGGAATTAGGAATATTACTTGTCTAGTAAGACTTATAATCATTGCTTTCTTAACTTTTCCTACAGCTTGGTAGTAATTAGACGCAGTCATTTGTATACCGATTATTGGTAATGATAATAAGAATATTCTCATTCCTGATACAGTTAATTGAGTTAACTCAGGATCGTTATTAAACATTGAAACAGCTAACTCAGGGAATATTTGCATAAATAAGAAACTAACAACTAGTATTATAGTAGAAATAGCTAGTGAATATAAATAAGTAGTTCGTACACGCCCATATTCTTTAGCTCCATAGTTATACCCCATAATTGGCTGTGCACCTTGATTAAGTCCAAAAATTGGCATAATAAATACAGTACTTAGTGAAGTTATTATTGCCATTGCACCAATTGCTAAATCACCACCATGCTCAATTAAGCTTCTATTTGCAATTAAAGTAACAATACTACTTGCAATTTGCATACAAAATGGTGCTAACCCAATCATAACAATTCCCTTTAATACAGTAAAGCTAGGAAGCATATCTTTTTTAGTTATTTTTATTGTAGATTTTTTACTTCTTGTAAAGTAATTAATAACCCAACATGTAGCTATAAATTGAGAAATAACAGTTGCATAAGCTGCACCAGCTATACCTAAGTTTAAGCCGAAAATAAAAATTGGATCTAATATAATATTAACTAATGCTCCAATTATCATTGTAAACATAGCTACTTTAGGATTTGAGTCAGAACTAATTGAGTGATTTAATCCAAAAGCACATAGGTTACAAATAGTACCTACAAATAATGGTCTCATATAAGCAAGTGCATAAGGCATAGTTAAGTCTGTTGCACCAAATAAACTTAAAATAGAAGTAGCAAAAACATTACCTAAAATTGCAATTAAAATACTTACTACTAAAATACTTAAGAATCCATTACCTAAATATTTTTGTGCTAAACCTCTTTTTTGCTTTCCAAAAGCTATAGATATACTAGCAGAAGTACCTATTCCTATTAACATACCTATTCCAGTAATTATTTGAGTAATAGGCATTGTAATACCAACACCAGTTATAGCTAACCCTCCAATGTCTGGTATATTGCCTATATACATTCTGTCAACAACGTTATAAAGCATGTTAACAACCATCCCTATAATAGCAGGAATGGAAAATTTAATTAATAGTTTACCTATTTTTTCCGTTCGTAAATCATCATTATCTATTTTTGCTGCCATATCTAAATCTCCTTTTATTAATATTGTTGCGTAGTCAACGAAATATAGTTTAACATTTATTCGTTGACTACGCAACGTTCTTTATAAAAAAATATATTTTCTTACAAAACTGTAAGGAATACTTACGGTTTTGTAAGTGGCTTTATACATACCTGGATTTTATAATAAGGCTATAGGATATATAAATGGAAAAGGATGGTTGATATAAATGTTAGAAATTAAAAATCTTAAGAAAACATACAATTCAAAAGGGGGAGAATACCTAGCACTTCAAGATGTAAGTATGAAGGTTAAAAAGGGAGAGTTTGTTTCTGTTATGGGACCTTCAGGATCAGGTAAAACAACTTTATTAAATTGTATCTCAGGATTTATTGGAGGTAATAGTGGAGAAATTTTATTAGATGGTGAAAACATTTTAAATATAGATGAAAATAAGTTATCAGAAATAAGACAAAACAAATTAGGGTTTGTATTCCAAGACTTTATGCTTATAAATGGTTTAACAGTACTTGAAAATATATTCCTTCCACAAATAATAGCAAAAAAAACACTAGAAAATATGGAAAGTAAAAGTGAGTTACTATTAAATACTTTTGGAATAAATGAAATAAAAAATAAATATCCAAATGAAATATCAGGTGGACAAAAGCAAAGAGTGGCAATTAGGTTTAATTGGAGCTATATTAATTCCAGTAGGAATTATATTATTTAATGTTGCAGTAGTAAGTGATGGATTTTTAGGAAAGATAACTTTTGCATTTACATTAAGTGATCCTTATGATTATGCTGTTCCAGTAGGTTTCCAACAAAATGGCTTTGGAGAAGAGGAAATAAAGGAATTAGCAAATGAATATAATGTTGGTTTAAAAGATTTTACAAGCTTTAATTCTTTATTATTAGGAATGTATAGCGAAGATGTTGATTATAGAGGATCAGCTAATTTTGTAAGTGAAGATGATTATAATAATCTTACAGGAGAAAGCTTAGATGTTGAAAAGAGAACTATTGTAGACTTTAATTCATTTAATTCTTCACATGAGAGTGATTCTTATGAAATAAGCTTTTTAAATGGTACTACACAAGACGTATTTGAGTTAACTAAAGTAAAATCAATTTCTAAACCAGGAGTATTATCAAGTGATGAGAGATATAAAAAGAATTTCTATATAATAGATAATGAAGATTATAGTAAATTAGATAATATATTAGATGAGAGATTTAAAAATCAATGTTATATGTTTAATGTTTCTAATTGGAAAGAAACAAAGGAGTTTTCTAATAGATTATTTGATGAAATAGTAATTTGGAGTAATAAATATATCTATAGAAAAATAAATAAGTACTTTATAAGTAGTACAAGAAAATTTACAAAAGTTTTCTTGTACTATTTAATTATATGTGAAAAAAGCTACCTAGGTAGCTTTTTATTGTATTAAGTAAAGAATTATATCCTCAATAGATGTATTTGAGTAAGAGGGTTTTAAGGACTTAAATGATTTAAGGATATGCTTTTTAAAATTTAAGCTATACTTATATGAAAAGGGTAAATAGTCCTTTATAGTTTCAATATATTCTTTAGAAAAGAAGCTTTTGCTATCAATTATTGCAAATAAAATCATGTTTACACAATTTAATTTTATTAAATCCTTTAGCTCATTTACATTTTCACATTTAAAGCATTTTGAAGTATCGATAACTTCTATTGTTAAGTTTATTAGCTTATTTACTACTAAGTCTAAAGGATAGTTTTTAGCTAATTGAGACATTATAGTCATATGATTATTTTCTAAATCAGTTTTTACATCTTGAAGATCATCACAAAGCTGAAGAAAGAATCCATATCCATAAGCAAATATTTCTTCATCTAAGGTTAAGTTCCCATTAATAAGATAACCATCAGCTAAAACAGATGTACCACCTTTTTCAATAGATATACCAAGTATGTCCTTTTCATAAGGAATGCTAAAAATATCTTGCTGAGTAAGGCTTTTAATTTGACCTTCATGAATTAAAAGTAATTTATCATATACATCTTTAAAACTTTCTCTTTCAAAATCCTCTTCTATGTATTTAACTAATTTAAATACTTTTTTTTCATGATTATTTATAGGAGAAATATCTAGCCCCTGTAGTCTTTTTGTAAATCTAGAATTGAAATTTTTCTTTTCTTTTAATGTAATATTTGTATCATCTAAATAATTATCTGTATAAGGGTAAAGCATACTATAACCAAAGGAGGCCATTGTAAATTTAATATCTTCATTTATAATTTTTTGGAAGATGTTAATTATCCAAATATTTCTTAAAGCTTGTCCTATGTCTTCAAAGGAAATGTTTTTATCAAAAGCTTTACTAGCTTTTATAAAATCCTTTGTACTTGTAAAAAATTGTTCCTTCATTTCAGTATCTAAAATACCTAACTTAAAAATTTCTTGATTTAGTATTATATCTTCTATTAAAGCTAAACCGTTTTCTCTCCATAATATTTTTTCAGAGCTTTCTATAGGAAAGGATTTTATATGGTTAATTAAATCTTTTATAAAGGAATCTAGAGATTTTTCATTGTTTAGTTTTTCTATATCTGATTTTCGTGAGAGGAAGGAATTTAATAATGTATTAGAATTCCACCACATATTTCGATAAAGATAATTTAAAAAATCTATATCGTTAGTATTATCTTGATGCAAAAACTCACCTCTTTTAACAAAATTCTATGGATATAATTATATACTAATATAGTATTATTTTCCATAAAGTTAATAAGAGCAATATTTCAAGTATAAGCGGACTTATAATATTCAGAGAGATTTCTAAGTCCATCTAAGAGAGAGAGGTTTGATTTTAGATAGAGATTATTAGAATAATAAAAGCGCTTAGATAAGCTGAATAAGTATTATCTAGGCGCTTATAGTTATATTATTAAATTACCAGCTTCCAGAGGAACCACCACCATTTGATGATCCACCACCAAAGCCTCCAAATCCGCCACCACCAGATCCAGAACCTCCACTACCGCCTCTAGGTCCATTACCTCTTCCAATATTACTCCAAAAGGCTATTTGTAGAAGGGTAGAAAAAATACGACCTCTATTAAATATCAAATCTAAAAGAATTAATACTACTATTATAGAGATAGCTATTCCTCCACCTGAACTAGAGCCACTTTCCGCTGGCAGGCTAATGTTAAGAGATTTATTTAAGGTTACTCCATATTCATTAGCTATAGAATCACTAAAGGTACTATAAGATTCTGTAAGACCTTTAGCATAGTTTTCTTCCTTAAAGTTTGGCTTTGCAATTGACTCCATAATTCTATTACTTAGTGCATCAGGAATGGCTCCTTCAAGACCACGGCCAACTTCAACTCTCCACTGTCTATCATTTAAGGCTAAAAGAATTAAAAGCCCATTATCTTTACCTTTTTGACCAATTCCCCAGCTTCTAAATAATTTATTTGCATAGTCTTCAATTGGAACATCCTTTGTTGAATCAACAATGACAACTACAGCTTGAGCTCCAGTTTTATCCTCTAATTCTTTTCCAATGGAAATAATATTCTTACTGCTTTCATTATCCATTATCCCAACATAATCATTTATATACTTATAGGAAGTTGGGGTTTCAATATTATCTGCAGCAAATACAAAAATCGAAAATGAAAAAGATATTAAAAGAACAAAGAGCGTAAGGAATCTTAAAAATTTATTTTTTATCTTCATAATTAGCTAGAAAAATCTACGGATGGAGCTTCGGTAGCTCCTTCAGCAGCCTTAAATAATGGTTTTTCTTCAAAACCAAATAATGATGCTAACAAATTACTAGGAAAGCTTCTTCTTTTAGTATTATAGTTAGTAACTGCTGTGTTGTAATCTTGCCTTGCAATAGCAATTCTATTTTCAGTTCCCTCTAGCTGTATAGATAAATCCTTAAAGTTTTCATTAGATTTTAATTCAGGGTATCTTTCAACAACTACTAATAATCTAGATAAAGCATTAGAAAGTTCATTATTTGCAGTAGCTTGATCAGAGATATTTGTAGCTCCAGCTAATTTACTTCTTGCATTTGCTATGTCAGTAAAAATTTCTTTTTCTTGAGATGCGTAACCTTTTACAGTACTGACTAAGTTAGGAATTAAGTCAGACCTTCTTTGAAGCTGTGTATCAATATTAGCCTGAGCTGTATTAACAGTTTGTTCTAAAGAAACTAGCTTGTTATAGCTTCCTACAACGGGAAAGGCTATTACTGCTAAAAGAACAACTATAAGTATAGTGATTTTAACTCCCTTATTCATTTAAAAACCTCCTTTTGATTATTATAGTAATAATATTATTAATTAAGCTATTTAGTATTATATACAAATGAATGGAAAAATATTAAGGTAAATTTATATTTTAGCCATTGTACTTTATAAAAAATAATATATAATAAACATATACGTACAAGATGGAGGGGTTAATATGGAGAAAAAATGGTGGCATAGTTCAGTAGTATATCAAATATATCCAAGAAGCTTTAAAGATTCTAATGGTGATGGAATAGGAGATATTAATGGAATTATAGAAAAGCTTGATTATTTAAAGGAATTAGGGATAGATGTTATTTGGCTAAGCCCAGTGTATAAATCACCCAATGATGACAACGGTTACGATATAAGTGATTACTGCGACATTATGGATGAGTTTGGAACAATGGAGGATATGGAGAGTTTACTAAAGGAAGCAAAAGAAAGAGGAATTAAGATTCTTATGGATTTAGTAGTTAACCATACTTCAGATGAGCATCCTTGGTTTATAGAAGCAAAAAAATCTAAGGATAATAAGTATAGAGATTATTATGTATGGAGAAAGCCTGTAGATGGAAAAGAGCCAAATGACTTAATATCAACATTTAGTGGTAGTGCATGGGAGTTAGATAAAGAGTCAGGGGAATATTATTTACATTTATTCAGTAAAAAGCAACCTGATTTAAATTGGGAAAATGAAGCTGTAAGAAAAGAAGTTTGGGATTTAATGAATTTCTGGATAGACAAGGGTATAGGTGGC
This sequence comes from Clostridium sp., assembly GCF_051654825.1. Lineage (GTDB taxonomy): Bacteria > Bacillota > Clostridia > Clostridiales > Clostridiaceae > Clostridium. Next base: position 4,810 of record NZ_JBOFYU010000167.1, on the reverse strand, counting down.
TTTAGAATGGATGTAATTGACTTAGTAGGAAAGGTTCCAGATGAAATGATTAAAGAAAATGGACCAAAGCTACATGATTATTTACAGGAAATGAATAAAAAGTCCTTTGGTAACCATGACTTATTAACAGTAGGGGAAACTTGGGGAGCAACACCAGAAGTAGCTAAGCTATATTCAAATCCAAGTAGAAATGAGTTAAGTATGGTATTTCAATTTGAGCATATAAGCTTAGATAAAATTCCAGGAAAAAATAAGTGGGATTTAAAGCCTTTAGATTTAAGAGATTTAAAGAGAGTATTATCTAAATGGCAAACTAAATTAGATGGAGAAGGATGGAATAGTTTATTCTGGAATAATCATGATTTACCTAGAATTGTTTCAAGATGGGGTAATGATAAAGAATATAGGGGAGAAAGCGCTAAAATGCTAGCAACCTTATTACATGGAATGAAGGGAACTCCTTATATTTATCAAGGTGAAGAAATAGGGATGACTAATATTAAGCTTAATTCTATAGAAGAATATGATGATATAGAAATACGTAATATGTATAAGGATAGATTATCAAGAGGCTTTAAGCATGAAGAGTTAATGGAATCAATATATGCAAAGGGAAGAGATAATGCAAGAACTCCTATGCAATGGGATGATTCAGAAAATGCAGGGTTTACAACAGGGAAGCCTTGGTTTGTAGTTAATGAAAACTATAAGGAAATAAATGCGAAATCATGCTTAGAGGATGAAAATTCTATATTTAATCATTATAAAAAGCTTATAGAAATAAGAAAAAATAATGATACTATAATTTATGGAGATTATAGATTAATAGATCCAGAGGGATGTAATATATTTGCATATACAAGAAGATATAATGAAGATAATATATTAGTAGTATGTAATTTCTATAGAGATGAAATCCAATTCTCCTTTGATGAGGAGTTAAAGAGAAATCCTGAAATATTAATAAGCAATTATAAAGATTCAAGTAAGGATATTAAAAATTTAAAACTTAGACCCTATGAAGCTATAATGTATAGATTATAAGAAATAATAGTAGTAATCATTTAAATGATTGCTACTATTTCTGCTTTAAAATATATTAAAAAAATATTTTATTGAAAACGATTGACATAGCTTGTACGTATATGATAATATACAAACATAAGATGTACGTACAACAAGAAAACGGAGGCGACGACATGACAAACTTTAGTAATGATGTAAAGCTTTTAATAGAATATGTAGGTGGAAAAGAAAATATTTCAGCATTAACACATTGTGTAACAAGATTAAGATTTGTATTAAAAAATCCTAAAAATGCGGATGCAAAAAAAATAGAATCATTAGGATCTGTAAAAGGAACATTTACTCAAGCAGGGCAATTCCAAGTAATTATTGGACCAAAGGTTCAGCAGTTTTATCAAGAATTCATTAAACAAACAGGAATAAAAAGTGAAAATAAAGAAGCAGTAAAAGAAGCAGCAAAAAATAATATGAACTTACTTCAAAGAGTAGTAGCAAATTTAGCGGAAATATTTGCTCCTTTAATACCAGCAATTATAGTTGGTGGTTTAATATTAGGATTTAGAAATATTATTGGAGATATGAAGCTTTTTGAAGAAGGAACTAAAACTTTAACTGAAATCTCACAGTTTTGGAATGGGACAAATAGTTTCTTATGGTTAATAGGTGAGGCTATATTCCACTTCTTACCTGTAGGAGTTGTTTGGTCAATAACTAAGAAAATGGGAGCTAACCAAATGCTTGGTATAGTTCTAGGTATTACATTAGTTTCTCCACAATTATTAAATGCCTATGCAGTAAGTGGAGCAGAAACTATTCCAGTATGGGACTTTGGATTTACTCAAATTGAAATGATAGGATATCAAGCTCAAGTAATTCCAGCTATGTTAGTAGGATTTACTTATGTATATTTAGAAAGATTCTGGAAGAAGGTATCACCAGAAGCAATACAAATGATAATAGTTCCATTTTTCTCATTAGTACCAGCAGTATTACTTGCACATACAGTATTAGGACCAATTGGTTGGGCTATAGGAAATGGAGTTGCAACAGTTGTTCAAGCTGGATTTAACTCAACATTTGGATGGTTATTTGCAGGAGTATATGGATTTGTTTATCCAATACTAGTTATAACAGGATTACATCATACATTATTACCGATAGATTTACAGCTTATAGCAACAACAGGTGGAACATATATGTGGCCAATAGTTGCATTAGCAAACATCGCTCAAGGGTCAGCAGCATTAGGTTATGTTTACTTAAAGAGAAAAAATGCAGAAGAAAAGCAAGTTGCAGTACCAGCTACAATATCAGCATATTTAGGTGTTACAGAGCCTGCAATATTTGGTGTTAACTTAAAATACTTCTATCCATTCCTAGCAGCAATAATAGGTTCAGGAGTAGCAGGAGTAGTTTCAATGATGACAAATTCAGTAGCAAACTCAGTAGGAGTTGGAGGATTACCAGCTATCTTATCAATGAGAGGATCAAGTATGCTTCCTTATTTGATGTGTATGGCAATTGCAGTAGTAGTACCATTTATATTAACAGTAATATTCTCAAAGACTAAGCTTGCTAAAGTAGGAAGTAAATAAAAATATAATAGTTTATAAGGTAAGGGTACTCCTTACCTTATAGTTTTAAAATAGAGAAATATAGTAGCTGTTGACATTTTTTTAGATTAAAGATATTATAAAGTTAACATATACGTACAAGTTGATTGGAGTGACATATAGTATGAAGGATTTTAAGAAAAGTAGTGTATATCAGATATATCCAAAATCATTTAAAGATTCTAATGGAGATGGATTAGGAGATCTAAGTGGTGTTATTGAAAAGTTAGACTATTTAAAGGAATTGGGAGTAGATTATATTTGGCTAACACCATTTTATATATCACCACAAAATGATAATGGATATGATGTAGCAGATTATTATAATGTAGATAAAAGATATGGAACTATGGAAGATTTTGAAAAGTTAGTTTCAGAAGCGAAAAAGAGAAATATTGATATTATGCTAGACATGGTATTTAATCATACATCAACAGAACATGAATGGTTTAAGAAGGCTTTAAAGGGTGATGAAAAGTATAAGAACTATTATATTTTTAGAAAATCTAAGGATGGAAAGGCTCCAACTAATTGGGAATCAAAATTTGGAGGAAACGCATGGGAGTATGTAGAAGATCTTAATGAATATTACCTTCACTTATTTGATAAAACTCAAGCAGATTTAAATTGGGATAATGAAGAATTAAGAAAAGAAATATATAAGGTAGTTAACTTCTGGATAGGAAAAGGAGTTAAAGGATTTAGATTAGATGTTATTAACTTAATATCTAAACCAAGTACATTAGAAGATGATAATGTTGGAGATGGAAGAAGATTTTATACTGATGGACCAAATATCCATAAGTATTTAAAGGAATTAAATGAAAATACTTTTGGTAAGTATGATGATATAATCACTGTTGGAGAAATGTCTTCAACATCAATAGATAATTGTATTAAGTATTCAAATAAAGAAGAAAAAGAATTATCGATGGTATTTAATTTCCATCACTTAAAGGTAGATTATAAAAATGGTGAAAAATGGTCATTAATGGACTTTGACTTTGCTGAATTAAAAAGAATATTTAGCACATGGCAAAAGGGAATTATTGACGGAGAAGGCTGGAATGCAGTATTTTGGTGCAACCACGATCAACCAAGAATAAATTCTAGATTAGGGAATGTGGAAAAGTATCATAAGGAATCATCTAAGATGTTAGCTACATCAATTCATATGATGAATGGAACACCTTATATTTATCAAGGTGAGGAATTTGGTATGACTAATCCTGAGTTTGAAGATATAAATGAATATAGAGATATAGAGTCAATTAATTACTATAATATTTTAAAGGAAAAGGGTATTGCAGAAGATGAAATACTTAAAATTTTAAAATCTAAGTCAAGAGATAACTCTAGAACACCAGTACAATGGAATTCAAAAGAAAATGCAGGATTTACAACAGGAACTCCATGGATAAATCCTTCAAAGAGATATAAGGAGATTAATGCAGAAAATGCATTAAAGGATAATGATTCAATATTTTATCATTATAAAAACCTTATAAATATAAGAAAAAATGAAGATGCTATAGCATATGGAGATTATAAGTTATTATTAGAAAATCATAAGAATGTATATGCATATGAAAGAAGCTATAATGATGAAAGTGTAATTGTTATAAATAACTTCTATGATAAGCATGTAAAAATAGATTTATCTGATGAAGTTAATGTTAATGATAAAAATATAGAAATCTTAATTTCAAATTATAAAGATAGTAAAATAGATTTTTCTAATATTGAATTAAGACCATATGAATCAATTGTTTATAAATTAGTAAGTAAGTAAGTAAGTAAGTAAGTAAGTAATAGATGAGAGCTTTATGCTTTCATCTATTTTTGAATATAAAAATAATTATTAGCTTCAGGTGGAGTTTTACAAAGTAGTGTGGCTGTTGTTATCTCACTCTTAAAGATGAGTGGTGTTACAAGCGAGATCCATCAGATAAAGAAAGTGTATTTAATAAATAAGGGAAGGGAATTTTATTATGGAAAAGAATCAGTATATAAATTTATTGGAAAATTTAAATATAATAAGGTTACTATTTTACATTAAAGATAAGGCTAATATATAGTATAATATATCTAGAAACATTAAAGAAAAATTAGGAGAGATTATGAGCAGTAGCAAATATGTTAGTATATATAATGAAATAGTAAGCAATATA
>NZ_JBOFYU010000166.1:0-14038 GCF_051654825.1 Clostridium sp. | reverse complement strand
ACTAAATATGGATAATATATATATCTAAACTTTTTTACGTTAGCTATCTTTAAAGAACAATAGTAATATTTAAGAGCTTCATCATAATCAGATACTCTTGCATATTCATTTCCTAACACGTAATAGTAATATCCATCTTTATCTTTCTCATCATAACTTAATAATATTTCTAGATTTCTCTTGCTCTTTTTGTTTGTATCTGAAACTTCTGGATCATATCCATAGTGTAATATTTGAATTGGGGTTTCTCCTACTGACTCTATCCCATTTGCATTTTGAATTGAAGTGATAATTTGCTCGTGCATCTTTCCTTGAAATCTATATTCAGGTTTATTCTTAAATACCCTAAGTACTATTGCATCACTTACTCTAGTGCCACCTATTATATTTACTAGCCTTAAATAGTAAGCTTCATGTAATTTATCCTCATTTATTAATGCTTTTAACCTTTTACCTTCAGCCTCTGGAAGTTCTTCATCACAATCTAAAAATAATATCCAATCTTTAGTTGCATTATCTATAGATTTATTTCTTGCATCACTAAAATCATTTTTCCAAGTATATTTTATAACCTTAACTCCTAAATCTTCGGCAATCTTCACTGTATTATCTGTAGAACCTGTATCTACAACTATTATTTCTTCAGCTACATTTTTTACAGAGTTTATACACTTAGCTATGTTTTTTTCTTCATTTTTGCTTATGATACATACACTTAAAGTCTTAGAAATATTAATCACCTCTTTCATAAATTTAAATCAAGGCTAACCTTAAATCTAATGATTCCCCCTGATTTTAGACCTTTAGTCTAATATTTAATTAGCAAAGATTAGATGCATCAGATAACCTTCTTTCAAATTAAGCAGAATGAACTGATTGGAGTGCATCATTAGCAGTATATTCAAGAGTTTGCTTTAATACTCCATTTATTATTAATTTATATCCAGTTAATCTTCTATTTTCATCTGAAATTCCCTTAACTGTCTTAATGACATGATAATTTATTATTTACATTATTTAATATGTATCTACCTTAAGACATAAAAGGCCATATAAAAGGCCATATAAAAGGTCATAAGAAAAAGGAATTCACCTAAATGAATCCCCTTTTCTTTATTATAATTTATAGTGTGTATTTAAGGTATTTAACAAAGTGTACATCCTATATTTCTTATAAAATGTTATTTTTGAGTTCTTACATTTATAGATACTGGCTTAGATTCTTCATTATTTGAGAATTTAGCAATTACCTTAAATCCATAAATTGTATTAGATTTTAACTCTGGTATTTCTATAGAAGTATTTCCTGCTTTAACTGTTCCATATACTTTACCATCTTTATAAACAATATATTCTACTAATCCTACAGTTGATGCTGGTGCATCCCATATTAATGAAACATTGTTTGTAGTAGCACTTGCTTTTAAGTTTTGAATCTTAGAAACTATTATTTCAGCTTCTTCACTTTCAATTGTAAATTTAGCTCCTGCTGGTATAGCTGAAGTATTTCCAGCTTCATCTATTGCAACAACCTTAACAGTATATTCATTTCCTACAGTTAGTTCATTAAGTGTAAATTCTGGTGTCTTAGTTTCACCTTGTAATTCACCATTTAAATAGACCTTATATCCTGAAACTCCCTTATTGTCAGTCGCTTCATTCCAAGTAACCTTTGCAGTAGTTTGGTTTAAAACTGAAACATTTAATCCTTCTACATTAGATGGAGCTTCTGTATCATCACCTTCTAAAGTTTGTACACCACAAACTCCAAACTCGGAAGATTTTCCTGCTTCATTTACTGCTTTTACAAGGAATCTATAAACAGTATTTTCAGTTAAATCTAATAATCTAAAGTTATTAGTAGTAGTTTCTCCTACCTTCACTGCATCTCCAGTAGTTACATTATAAACTTCATACTTAACAGCACCTTCAATAAGTGGCCAAGTAAGAACTGCAGTCTTGCTTTCTATTCCAATTGCATCTACATTAGCTCCTGATGGTATAAATGGTCCTTCAGCTTCTTGAGAAACTAAAGCTTCTGATGCACTCATAAGATTTGAAATTACACTCATAATTTCTTCTGAAGTAGCTTCATCATTATTCATAACTTTTACAGCTTCATCATAAGCAGCTTTAAAGTTAACCCAAGTTTCTCTTGTATAGTTTGCTTCTGCTTTTTTAGCTTCTTCTAAAATTAGAGCTTGTAATTGAGTTTTATCAACTAATTCACCTTCAATAGGTTTAATTACTTTAAAGTAATCTAAATTAACTTGTCTCTTTCCATCACGATCAACAGCTATCATTTTGATAGTATGGTTAGTATTTTCTAAGTCCTTAAACTCAGCAACTAATTGTTGGTCATCACCACTTCCACTTCCAGCTAAGGAGAAGTTTCCTTTTGATACACCATCTATTTCTATATCAAAGCTTGAGAAGTTTGCATGTTTTTGAGCATAAACTTCTATTCCAGTTCCTATGAAATCATAAGTTATAGTAGCTCCTGTAGTAGCTTCTGTTTTAGTTCCACCATGGTGTCTATCAGCTTCACCGGCCCAAGTTGACCAGCTTCCACCCCATGTTATTTCTGGATTTTTAGTTCCATTTAAGAATCCATCTTCAACGATTTTTTCTTCTATATTATTAGTTGGAATTGCAACCTTAATATCTACATAGCCTACAGCTGCTGCATTATCCTTAGCTGTAGCTGTTACTCTTACAATTCCATTACTAGCCTTAGTAGTTAATACTCCATTTTGATCTATAGTAGCAATATTTGTATCACTTACAGACCAAGTTACTTCCTTATTAGTTGCATTAGTTGGTAAAACTTCTGCCTTCATTTCTAAAGTAGTATTTGGAACTGCAACAGTAGTAATTCCTGATTTAGTTCCCACATTTACTGATTGTGGCTTAGCTACTGTTGTATCTAATACCTTAAATGCATCAAGCTCAACCTTAGTTTTTGAAGCACTTGGTGATTTAGTATTAGTAGCTCTTACAGTAATTGTGTGCTTACCATATTCTAAATCAGTTTTTGAGAATATAGTAGATTTTCTTACAACTGATGGGCTGTAAGTATCAACTTCTTCTATTACTTTACCATCTATTGAAATTTCAAGCTTACCTCTATCTGCAGCCTTACATGTAAGAACTTCAATACCAGTTCCTACAAATGTTAATGTAGCTGTTTCAGTACCAGTTGGGTTTTCTAAGAACTTAATTGTTCCTGCATGGTTAACTGCTTCGCTCCAGTTACCCCATCCACCAACATAAGTTACACGAGGATCTTGATCATCAATAAATCCAGCCATATTACGTAAGTCTTTAACTTGTACTGGTGTACTTAACTTAGTTTCTTTTCCATCAACTACTGCTGAAACCATATAATTAAATGTTCCTAATATATCTTTAGCATCTAAATCTCTAAATTCATTAGCTTCTATATTTTTAGCAACCTTTATAAGGTCTCCCTTATTTATTTGGCGGTAAACATTATAAGTTACATCTTTTCCAGCTACTTCATTCCAAGCTAAGTCTACATAAGTGCTTTCTAGTCTTTCTGCAGCTAAGCCTGTTGGAGCTTCTTCTTTAACTTCCTTTTTAGGAATTTGATTTATAATATAAGTTTCCCCTACCTTAGTTTCGAAAGAAATCTTATCTCCATCTATAACCTTATAATCAACGTTCTTTCCTTTTGAATCTTTTACATTAGCAAAACTTAAATTTTCATATTTAACAACGCATTCTCCACCATCTTTTGAAGTAACCGTTAATTCATCAGCACTTCCATTTGACCATTTAGCCCCTACTTCAAAGTTTCCACGAGCTAATAATCCTTGAACTTCTCCTTCTGGCCATGCATCTGGTAATGCAGGTAAGAAGTTAATATAACCAACGTTACTTTGCATTAACATTTCAGCTATACCTGAAGTTGCACCAAAGTTACCATCGATTTGGAAAGGTGGATGAGCACACCAAAGATTAGAGAATGTTCCTCCTCCTCCAGCTATTCCTGTTCCAACTTTCTTTAATTGGTTAGTTATTAATTCGTGAGCCTTGTTTCCTTCTCCAACTCTTGCCCATGTATTAATTCTTTGTCCCATTCCCCAACCAGTTGATTGGTCAGTTCTATTTCTTAACGAAACCTTAGCAGCTTCTAATAATTCTGGAGTTTCAACAGAAATTAAATCTCCTGGGAACACTCCTAATAAATGTGATAAATGTCTATGTCCATATCCTTCTGATGGGATACTTCCTAAAGTTGTTTCTTCATACCACTCTTTAATTTGTCCATCATCACCAATTTGTACTGGATCTAATTTAGATTGAGTATCCTTCCATTCTGCTATAAGTGCAGGATCTTCACCTAATATTTCTGCAGCCTTTATAGTATCATCATATAATTGCCATATAAGTGTTTGCTCATATGTGTTACCAACAGTTCTTGGTCCATGCTCTGGAGAATATGTTGGAGATGAAACCATTCTTTGTTGAACTTCGTCCCAAATTAACATATTTTCATATAAATTAACTTCTTCCTTCATCATTGGGTAAAGTTCAGTTTTCATATATTCTACATCACCAGTATATTCAAACATTTCCCAACAGTTTTGAAGTATCCATGGCACTGCAGCTGGAGACCATCCCCAGTCAAAGCTCCAACCTGGAGTTGTCCAACCAAATGGAGTGTTTTGAGTGTGAGCCATAAATCCATTAGCTTCAGTGTATTCACCTGTTACAGGGTCCTTAGCACTTTCAACACCAGCATAAATTCTTGCTGTTTCTCGTCCTGGCTCTCTTAATGAATTAATATAGTTTACTAGTGGAATACCAGTTTCAGCCATATTAGTTGAATAAGTTGGCCAGTAGTTCATTTGAAGATTTACATTCATATGGTAATCTGAACTCCATGGTGGATCATTCCTATTATTCCATAAACCTTGAAGGTTTGATGGTAACTGTGAATCTTCTCTTGATGAAGATATAGTTAAATATCTACCAAATTGGAATAGTAGCCCTTCTAAAGATAGCTTTTCAGCATCTGAAATAGTACTATTATTCTTTTTATTATACTCTGTTAAAAGTTCATCTGTTGGAACTGAAGAAGCTTCTTGTCCAATGTCTAAACTTACTCTATCAAAGATATTTTTATAATCACTTATATGATCTTCTCTTACCTTATCAAATCCCTTTTCTATAGCAGCATCAACTGTAGCTTCTACTCTATCATGAAGATTTTCTGCAGTTTCACCTGTTCTATAAACTGGATAATCATTTTTATAATCTGTTGCTGCTGAAATATAAATATACGCTTCTTCAGCATCCTTAATAGTTAACTTATCTCCATTAGTAATAACTTCTCCTTCTGGAACAACTACCTTTAATGATGAGTTAAATTTTAATTGGTTATCTGAAACTTCACCTTCTACTGTAATTGTATTTCCTTCCGCAACTGGAGTAGCTCCATGCTTTGAAGGGAAACGAACATCAAAGTCTAGGTCTTCTGAACCTTCCGCGGAAAGATAAATAACTAAAACGTTATCAGGATTACTAGCAAAGAATTCTCTATTATAGGTAGTATCTCCTTTAGTAAAGCTAACTCCTGCAGTAGAATCTGTTAAATCAAGATCTCTATAGTAGTTTTCAACTTGCTCGTTAGTTATGTCTTTAAAATCTATATAGACATCTCCCCAAGCTTGATAAGCACCATATCCATCACTTATACCAACTAATTCATTACATAATTGGCTTGCTCTTCTATTTCCTTCTTCTGTATGAAGTGCAAATAAATCTTGAATTTCCTTAAGGATTTCACTCATAGGTCGTCCATCACTACCATGAGTTTTATTTCCTCCATTATAGTTTGGACGCTTTGAACTTGGCCCCCCACTCCAAAGTGTCTTTTCATTAAAGGAAATATGTTCACTTGCTACATCACCGTAAACATTTCCTCCAAGATTACCATTACCTATTGGTAATGTGTATTCTTCCCATACTTGATTTGCGTTAAGTCCCTTACCAGCAATTGAAGCTGACTTAGTATACCATAACTTCAAATCGTTTTCAGATTGAGCTGTTAAGTCTCTTTGTAACCCTGTTGCTAATGCTGTTTGGCTAACTGACATAGCCATCATACCAGCTACAACTGAGGCAACTAATCTTTTTCCTCTCATCTAAATAACTCTCCTCCCTTATTTATTTTTGATTTTATAATTGAAATTATAATTAAAACTTCAATTACTCTGTAAAATATTGTTTAATTATCTATATTTATACATACTTTACATAAATATATTAACAATAATGGTAATTATAGTCAATTGAATAACTGCACAAATTGAAATTTTTTATCTAAATTTTACATAACAATAATTTATTTCACTAAGTTTTAAAAAGTATATATATTTGACATAACCATAATATTGTATTAGCCTTTCAATAACTAAATACTTCTTTTTATAATTTAAGTTTTATTCTAAGTTTTAAAATACTATTGATTTCTCTTCATATTAATTTAAGTAAATAAATACTATTAAAATAAACAATAAATTAATTGCTAATTAATAAGGAGAACATTAATATGGAAAATAAAAAAATCAAAAAGAATCCTACTAGTTTATCTAAAGGTAAATTATTAAGATCCAGAACTATAATTATATCTGGAGAAATAAATCAAGATTTAGCTGAGAAAGTTACTAGGCAACTTCTAGTTCTTCAAGAATCTGGTGATTATCCTATAAAGATTTTTATAAATAGTCAAGGTGGACACGTTGAAGCTGGAGACACAATTCACGATATGATTAAATTTATAAAACCAGATGTTATAATGATTGGAACTGGCTGGGTTGCAAGTGCTGGTATCACTATTTATCTTGCAGCAAAAAAAGAAAACAGATATTCTCTACCTAATACTAGATATATGATACACCAACCTTTAGGTGGCTTTAAAGGTCAAGCAACAGATATGGGAATAGAAGCTGAAGAAATGTTGAAAACTCGTAAGAGAATAAATACTATTATAAGTGATGCTACCGGTCAATCTATGAAAAAAATAGAACATGATACTGATAGAAATTATTGGTTAAGTTCTACCGATGCGGTTACTTATGGATTAGTTAATAAAATAATTACAAGCTATGACGAGCTTTTATAATTTAATTTTCCCTAATAAAATACAAATTATCCCTTAAATTCATTAATTTTTTTTGCTTTTATGTATTTTCTTGCAATAAAATGGTATAATTTACTCAAACAAATGTTAAATTATATGGGGAATGGGTAAAATGAGAAGAAAATTTAAATGGGTGTTAAAGATATTTATATTACTATTTATTTTTAGTAATATATCAGCTCAAGTCACGTATGCCTTGAATGATACACAAAATAGAAACTTTGGTCGAATTACTTATAATGATGGTCTATCCCAAGGAAGTGCTGGAGTTATATTTCAAGATAGTACAGGCTATATATGGATTGGGACAAATGATGGATTAAATAAATATAATGGTCATAATTTTGAGGTTTACAGAAACAAAGGCGACTACCAAAATAGTATTAGTGGAAATAAGATAACTGCTATTACAGAAGATAACGAAGGCAATATATGGGTAGGAACTACAGTTGGACTTAATAAAATAAATGTTCAAACTAATGAAATTTCAACTTATGTACCAAATAAAGATGGTTGTAAACTATCACATTATAGGGTTAGAAAAATACTTGTTACTGAAAAAGGTCAAATTTTAGTAGGTACTGATGATGGACTTAATCTTTATGATAAAAAATCTGATAATTTTATAAGACTTTTTAATTCAACTAATAAAAATATTTCTTTATCAAATCAAGAAATATATTCACTAGTTGAAGATCCATTTGGAACCATATGGGTTGGTACTCGTGTGGGAATTAATAGAATTGATTTAAATACTAATACTATAGAAAGACATTTTTCTAAAAGAGATGATATAGGCGTTAATCATATTAGAAGCCTTTTAGTAGATGTTAATAAAAATCTTTGGATAGGAACTCATTATGGTGGACTATTTAGAGCTAACCTTGTTACTGGTGAGGTTAAACATTTTCCGCCTATAGATAATAAACTAATGGATCCTGATGATACATTGCTTCAAGGTGGTTTAATAAATGATCTTTATGAAGATAGTCGTGGAGATATATGGATTGGAACAGATGAAGGTTTTTCAAGATTTAATTCTAAGGATGAAACCTTCACTACATACAGAACAAGCAAATATGATTCTACTAGTATATTAAGTAATAATATATTATCTATATGTGAAGACATAACTGGATCTATATGGATTGGAACTCCTAATGGAGTAAGCTTATTTAATCCAGAAAATCATTTTAATTATTATAAATCAGATCCATTTAATAGTAATACATTAAGTGATAATAGTATTACTGGAATTTATGAAGATAATGAAGGACTACTCTGGGTTGGAACTACCTATAATGGTTTAAATATAATAAATAGAAAAAATAATACTGTAACTAGATTTGATCATACTAGCGATTATGAAGGTGATTTTGAAATAGCCAATAACCTTGTTAGAGAAATTAAAGGTATCGATAATGAAATTTGGATTGCTACTGAAAATGGAGTAGATAGAATTATAAAAGATACTAATACACATATCCAATATAGAAGTGTACCTGGACTACCTGTTAATGATGTTAGAACATTACTCTTTGATAGCAAAGGAATCCTTTGGCTAGGAACTAGAGATGGTTTAGCTTCATTTGATAGAAAAACAGATAGCTTTACTGATTATTCAAGCCTCTTTAAAAGTAAAGGCGTTAAAAACCTAACATTTAATGATATCCATGAAGATGATGAAGGAATTCTTTGGATGTATAGTGGTATAGAAAATGGCTTAATTTCATTTAATCCAAAAACTAATGACTTGCAAATGTTTAATAGTATTAATTCTGCAAGTGAAAAGACTCAGCAGCATAATATAATAATTTCTATTGATTCTGATGATAAAGGAAATATATGGCTTGCTACTGATTATGGATTAATTAAATATAATAAAGAAAGTGATGAACATATACGATACACTGAAGAAAATGGCTTAAGTAATAACTTTATTTATAGCTTGCAATTTCAAGATGAAAATATTATTTGGCTAAGTACTAATTATGGATTATCTAGATTTGATATAAATGAAGAAACATTTACTAATTTTAATAGTACAGATGGTATTCAAGGAAATGAGTTTAATCAGTTTTCTTCATTTAAAAGCAAAAGCGGAGAATTATTTTTTGGTGGTACTTGTGGTTTAACAACATTTATGCCAGATACAATAAAAACCACCAGTCATAATACAAGTGTAAAAATAGAATCAATTTCAAGTAATTTAGGTAATTTAACAATTGAAGATACTATAACCTTAAGCCATAGGAATAATCAAATTAATTTCAAATTCTTTATTCCTGATTTTAAGGATAATAGAAATATTAAATATGCATATAAACTTGTTGGCTTTGATAAAGAATGGAATCTTTTAGAACAAAGAAATAATGCAAACTATACAAATCTTGCTCCTGGTATATATACATTCCAAGTAGCTGGTAGAACCTCTAATGGTGTATGGAGTACCCCTACTAATATAGATATAATTATTCAAAGTCCACCTTGGAAAACACCTACTGCATATATTTTATATTTTTTAACAGCTCTAATAATAATTTATTTACTTTGGAGTAAATTTAACTTATTAGATAGCATGGTTAAGCAAAGAACTATGGAACTTGATAAAAATCTTAAGGATAATGAGATTTTATATAAGAAGTTACTTCAACATGAAAAATTTAAGAATAATTACTTTGTAAATCTTTCTCATGAATTAAGGACACCATTAAATATAATTACTTCAGCTCAAAAGCTTATTACTACATTAAATAATAATAATGAAGATCATATACCTAAGGAAAGAATTAATCATTATATGAAAATAATTCAAGGTAACTGTTCAAGACTTGTTAATTTAATAGATAATATAATCAATACTTCAAAAATAGAATCAGGTAACTATACATTAAATATAGCTAATCATGATATAGTTTACTTAGTTGAAGAAGTATCTCTTTCCATGAAGGATTTTATAGAAGATAATAAAATAAATCTAATAATAGATCCATTTATTGAAGAAAAAATAATTGAATGTGATAATTTAGAAATAGAAAGAGTTATAATAAACTTAATCTCAAATGCTGTGAAATTTACACCAAATAATGGAACAATACGTGTATCTATTTGGGATTTTGATACCTATGTAAAAATCTCTGTTAAAGATACTGGTATTGGAATAGATGACAAATTCCATGAATCTATATTTAATAGGTTTTCACAAGCATACTCCTACTCCTCTGAAGAACATGGTGGAAGTGGATTAGGATTAACCTTAAGTAAGCAATTAATAGAGCTTCATAAGGGTAAAATTTGGGTTGAAAGTACAAAAGGTATAGGCAGCGAATTCATAATAACTCTACCAGTCAAACAATTTAAATAATAGTGAACTTATTAAAAAAGGCTACTGCTTCTGCAATAGCTTTTTTCTATACTTTACATATAAAAAAAGTAATTCTTCTAAATAAATTGTCTTTTAAATTATTTCACGAAAAAATTTAAGTGTTTCGCTAATAAATTACTTAAATTTCTGTTTTTTATTGTATATTTATCTTGTACTTAAGGTAGCTAAGGAGTTAATTTAATCCGTTAAAATACGTCTACTCCCATAAACTCTTTTTAAATTTATTCCTTTGGTCTACCTAAGTATAAAACTTCTTTAATTTTTATGTCATTATTATATGAATAGTTTTGTTTTATTTGAAAGGTATTTTACCTTAACTTCCTAAAAATTTCGTCATTTATAAAAACCAATTTATATCTTTTTATAAATTGGTTTTTTCTTTTTAGCAACATAATATCACTTGTATATTAATTCGTATATATATCTTTTTTTTGGATTTTTATTCTAAAATAGGGTTGAAAAATGTATTTAAAATAATATTGATAAATAATTATACATATATTAGAATTTATACTATAATAATATTTACAATTTGCTAAAGATTATATTTATCAAAGAAAACTAATCCTTATAGGAGAATTTATAAATATGGACGCTAATTTTTTAAAAGTTTTTATTTTACTTTTTATAAATGTTTTATTTACAATGCATTTTATTTTTTCCTTTTGTAATAAAATTACAGTGGTAAAACCTGTGAATAAAATCTTAAAATACCTTTTTTATTTTATTTCTTTTATAATTCTTCTTTTACTTAGAAATACTAAAATTCCAATATTGCTTCAAACATTAGGAACTATTGGCATTACTTTTTTATACTTACTTGTATTTAGAAAAGGTTCTGTAGGAATGAAGGTATTTTCCTCATTTTCAATAAACAATATTATTGTGTCAATTTCTCTTTTTGTTTTTGTTTTAGTAAATTCATTAAATACAGTAATTTTTAATGAGATACCTATTTATAAAAGATGGCTTTTAATACTAATTTTAGATACTATATCTAAGTCTTTAATGTTAAAAAAATTTTATAAATTTAATATTAATTATCTAACTATTCCTAGTAAAATATTATGTAACTTAACTATTTTATGTTGTACAAGCATCCTTATGGGTGTATTTAACTTTAAAATTTATATGAGTATAACCCATAACATTATGGTTCTTATAGATTACACTATTATTTACTTAGCTCTTAACATAATTACATTTACTATTTACTTTACATATTTAAAAGAATATACAGAAAAAGTTTCTATAATAAATAAGCTTAATGCAACTATAGCCTTAAACACTTATAATGAAGAATCTAAAAAGACTAAAATTGATATTGATATTTTAAAAAAGGATTATAATAACCATATTCAAACTATTTATTCATTATATAAAGAAGATAAGCTTGAAGAAGCTAATAATTATATTAATGCTCTTAACTTTAAAATTCTTGAAATATCTAATAACTTTTACACTAAAAATGAAACTATAGATGCTATTTTGTTTAATAAGGTTGCTCTATGCAATAACCATAATATTAAAATAAATATAAAGTCATGTATTATAGAAAATATTTCTATAAGCGATTATGATCTTTGTACTTTACTTGGTAATTTATTAGATAATTCAATAGAAGCTAATTTATATGTTGAAAAAAGTTATAGAGAAATAACTTTAAAACTAAGTATAATCAAAAACTGTTTAGTAATTAATTTATCTAATTCAACTAAGGAAAATCATAAAATGAGAAATAATAAGTTTATCTCCATAAAAAAAGAAGAAGGACATGGAATAGGGCTAAATCAAATCCAATCTATTGTGCATAAATATAATGGAGATATTATTATGGAAGCAACAAATGAAAAGTTTAATACTAACATAATCTTATTAGATGCTATTGAACCTATAATTTATTAACTAAAATTACAATCAATATTAATTTTCTATATTCTAGGTGCTTAATCAGAAAACGTATTTAAATATAGTTAAAGGAGCTTACAAAAATACGCAAGCTCCTAATTTTTTTTATTATATTAGCACACAGCTACATTGCCAATGAATGAAAATGCTTTTGCTACAGTTTAATGATAAAATTATATATATTAATAAAATAATGTATATATTATAGATATATTTTTTATTTCATACTCATTAACTTCGATAGCTATTGAATTTATATAAATTTTTATATCTCTTATAACTTCTGTTAAAAAAAGTAAATCACATTTATTAATATTTATCAACTCACTTATTATATTATTACTGCATTCTAGTTCTAATCTTAAAATAATTTTATTATTTACAATATAAATATACCTATCTACATCCTTTGAGTAAGATTCTATATTGCTATCACTATAAAATGAAACTCTATGTATTTGATTTAAATATTTTATATTCTTATTTAAATTAACTACTTTATATACTCTACTTTCTAAAATAAAATCTATTTCCTTATCTAAACTTTCTTCGTTAAAAAAAACTAAATATTCATCATATTCCTCTACTCTCATAATACTGTACCTTCTTAACTCACGATATTACTTTCATAAAATTTATCTAAAATATATTCTATTTCTTCTATAGGTAAATTCTCTTTATCTAAAATATCTTTAATCTTTATATCTTTATTATAATATTGAGGATAATTTTCTAACATCTCATAATTTATATTTGTTGCTTCACAAATAATTTTTTTTCTTAATTTTAGTGCTTCTATTAAAACTATATCTAACTCATTACCATCATCAATATTAATTACTGCTTGGCATGTATTTATTAAATGTATTAAATCACTGTAACTCTCAATATTAAAAAAATAAATTTTTTCTTCTAATGATAATAAATCAATTTCTTTTAATACTTCTGAATCTATGTTTCTTACCTGAACTCCTAGCAATGGTATAATTATTACATATTCATCATCTTTATTAATTAGATCAAATATCTTTTTTATTATACGCTTATCATCCATTTTGGAGCTTACAATAAAATATTTATCATATATATATAACTTTTTATATATATATATTCTACTTAAATTTGAATCATATCTAACTCCATTATTCTTAAGTGGATAGTATATAATATCTATTTCTTTTTCACTTATATTAAAATTATTAATCAAATATACCCTATGTTGATGAGATGGCACAATTATTTTTAATTTATATATAAAGTCTCTATTTATAATATCAACCTTTTTCTTAAAATTATTAAATATAATATATTCATAATGATTAATCTTAGTATTTTTATTTTTTTCATTATTAATTATTAATTCTTTTACTCTTTCTTCATAATACAAATTAAACATAAACTCACCTACTATCTTATTATTTCTAATAATAAAACTAATGAATATAAAATTTCATTTTCTTCATAAACAAACTCTCCATCAACTGGTACAACATTGAAATTTACTCTTTCTGAATATGCTTTTTTGTCCAAACTAAATAATTGCTTTTTTTTAAAATAACATATATTTTCTGATT
>NZ_JBOFYU010000165.1:0-5262 GCF_051654825.1 Clostridium sp. | reverse complement strand
TCTCCAATCTCACCTAAATCTTTAGTTCTCACATCATTTAATGCTGAATGGGAAAAATCAGAAATTTTCTTTTGAGCACCTACTCCATATTGTAAAATAGAATTTGAATCCTTTATCTCTATTTTATCTACAAATTGCTCTACCATTTTTTTCTCTTCTTGTGTTAATTGTATTTCCTCAACTATTTTTTCTTCTACTTTTTCTTCTTTTATCTTTAAATTATGATTTTCTTCCTCAAATGCCCCAAAGTTTAATTCTGGTTTTAAATCAATAGATTCTTTGAACTCGTTACTCATTTCTTATCCTCCATTTAATTACTTTTTAAAATCTTCTTCTCCTAGTCCTTCTTGTTTGAATAATGTTTTTAGTACAGTTATATCTGTAGAAATATCTAAAACAACATCCTCATATAAATCATCTAATAAATTTTCAAAAGCACTATTAATAAGATCTATGCTCTTTTTAATTTGATCTTTAGCATTTTTTATATTATAACCTTGAACCACTTGATTGTTTAACTCTTTATAGGAGCTAATTAACTTTATAGTCATAGGCAGATAGTGATTTATAAATTTATTAACTTCTTGCACTTTCTTAGGATTTTCTTCAACCTTATTAAGTATTTGATTTGCAATATCTCCTAATTTGTCTAGCTTTATACATATTTCATCTCTTTGAAGCTGATTTCTTATAGTTTTTATTTGTCCAATATATTCTCTTCCTATTTTTATAGTAGAGTCTACTTCATCCCTTACTGTATCATTATTATCTTTTTTAAGTTTTTTCTTATTATTTTCTTTATCTATTTGTTCTTTTTTCAAGTTTAAATATTCACCATAAACTTCATCATTTATCATAAAATAAGTTTTAGCTTCATCTATATGTCCTTCTATAAACATACCTAAATCAATCATTTTGCGTAAATCTTTAATAACAAAATTCTTTTTTTCACTAGCATATTTTGCTAATTCTTCAATTACTACAAAACTATTATCGTCAATAATTCTTACATATTTTTTAAAACGTTTTATCCTTTTTCTTTCATTTATTCCTTTTAAGAATAACGCTGTACCTCCTAGAGAGAATACCACTAAAACACCCAAAACAACACCACTGCCTGCCATAATACTACTAAAAACTGAATTAGCTATTAGGTATACTCCCAATGATGTAATGTTTATTGTAGCTACCCCCGACCCTACTACTATATAAATTATAGATGATACACTTCCAGGGGGTCTTTTGTTAATATAGTTTGATATATGATTTTTAGCTTTTTTATTTAAATTCATATGCTTTTCAATGTATAGGTTAAATTTTAATTTAAATTGATTTATAGTGTCATCAATGTTGTAGCTAATATCACTTTTAAGGCCCGCAATATCTATTGCTTTAAGTGCATCGCTAACTGTGGATGTAATTTGCTCTTCTAAATTATAAAAGTCATTTTTATTCATTTATGTTGCCTCCAGATTATTTTTATTATTATATACATAAATCTAGATATATAGTATTATCTTATGTTTATTTATATTATAAGTTATCTAGTTTTAACTGATATTAGTAATTTAATTCATATTATTTTAGTATTTACTTTTATAATATGATTATATCACAAATAAAAAAATTACTACCCCTGTGTCGTGAAACACGATGTATGGGGTAGTAATTTAATTAATTTATATTATTTCTTTTACTCTTCCAACAATTCCACTCTCAAGCATTACTTTGATTCCATGGTGGTGATTTGGTGAGTTAGTAAGGATTCTTTGTACTATTCCTTCTGTTAGTTTACCGCTTCTTTGGTCTTGCTTTTGTACTACTTGTACTTTTGATCCTATTTTTATATCACTTCTTTTAGTTCCGTCCATTATTATACCTCTTGCTTTCTTTATATGAAACTATAATTATATCATATCCATAATAACTCTGCTATAAGCTATAATCAAATATTTTGTCATATTTGATAAATATTTTAATATACATATATAAGTAAATTTTATATTAAAGGAGTTAGTAAGTATGATTAGAAGTTATTGTTCAATACATGATGCTTATTTTACAAAAGATAGATGGCTTGAGCTCAAATGTTGTTCTGAGCCTAATTTTAATTGCCGTAATAAATGCTTTGAAAGACCTGATATTCCCTGTGTGAATTGTAAAGTAGAAAAAAATTGTCCTGATTATAAAGAAGAATGGTAATTTTAGTATTTACAGAGATTTTTACATAAGTATTTCTATATGACTTGTTTTTATATACAATAATTTCCAAACATAATAGGAGGGGTTAACTTGGGTAAAATTATAATTAAAAGTGAAATCTTAGAAATGATGCTTTTTATTTGGGATTCAATACATCAAAGAGAAAAGATAGCAGATTCATTCTTTATAGAGCTATCGAATCAAGAAGATATGAAATATCTATATAATGAAGACTTCACAAAGGAATCTGTAAGAAAGGTGCTTTCAGCAATATCAAACAGAGAGCTTCTAAATGCACCAACAAAAAAAGAAAGTAGATACTGGAATAAAAATATGTGGATGCTTGAAGATCTGAAATTTACAAATATGATGATAGCACCAGTAAAGCATCTTAATTTAGAGTATATGGCAGATAAGCTAAGTAATGAAGAATATGAGGTGATATTTATTCCAGGACATATGGATGAGTATTATATTGATGAAAATAAATTGATAATCAATTTCTTTAATATTGCAGTAGATTTATTTGGTGAAGGCCCAGTAACAATAGCTGGTAAACCATTTAATGAATATATAGAAGAAAAACTTCTTAGTATGTAAATATAATTAATTTGAGGATGGCTTATTTAAGTCATCCTCTTTATTTGTTTTGTATGTTATTAACTAATAACTTCAAATCATTTATACTTGGTTTATCATTAGATTCATTATTTGAAGTTTCATTTACCGATGCTTTTTGAGAATTGTCTTTTTTAGATAATCTATTAAGTTTTTCTATTAATTTAGATTGTTTTTCTAAATTTTTCTCTTTTCTTTCACTAGGTGTTAATGGTTTCTTTTTTGAATAACCATTCTTTTTCTTAAACTGCTCACTGCCATACATTATTTCTTCCATTTGAAAACTCTCCATTTTGTTTTATATTAATAACTTAATTATACTTACTATTTTTTTACTCCACTTATTATTTTTAATGTATCCTTTTAACTTTGTCAACTATTCCTTGCTAACTTCATTAACATCAATAGTAAAAACTCCTATAATTTTTTAGTACATCCTCTATAAATAGTTAATGTTATTTTGATATTATTTCTACGTTCCATTCTATGTTACTTTTTAGTGCACTTTGAGTTATATTTGATGATTCTATTCTTTCAATTTCTTTTTTAGAATTTCTCCACCAATTTGTACTCCATATCCTGCTTATCTTCCATCCTCTTGATTCTAAATATCTTCGCCTGTGAATATCTCTTTCCCTTTCAGACTTTAAACTATGATAAGTTGCCCCATCACATTCTATTCCAAGTATATATTTTGAAGCATCTTTATTATATATAGCTAAATCTATCCTATATCCAGATACATCCACTTGTTTATGCACTTCATATCCTCTTTTTACTAACTCCTCGTAAACTTCAGATTCAAATTCACTATCATGATCTCTCTTTTCACTTCTATTGTTAAATGTGTCTAGTAGACTATTGAATATTAACTCCTGCTCCTTTTCATTATTATCAGAGACTGCTCTTATATACTTTAAATACTCCTTAAATAACTTAGGTCCTTTATTCGTAGATTTATCTACTGACAAATCTTCTGGTTCTATATATGTAACTAAACATATTTTCTTCTTGACCCTACTTATAGCAACATTTAAACGATTTTCTCTATCTATCTTATTTAATGGACCAAAGTTATTTAAAACCTTCCCCTGAACATTCTTTGCATATGCTGTAGAAAATACAATTATATCTCTTTCATCACCTTGAACATTTTCAATATTTTTCACAAATAAACTTACATCTTCATCATTCTCAATCCTATCTATCTCTTCTGTGTATTATAATGAATTCATAATTACAAACTCTGATAGCTTCTGTAGGCTTCCCGATTGCCCTTAGTATGTATTTACTTGTAAGGATTGAAGGAAAGCTACAAACTCTATCTGATAGTATTAATGAATTATCTAAAAATATCATTAGCTTAAAATAAATTATAAATACCCCCTATAGATAGATTTTTAAATTCTATTCTATAAGGGGTTATTTATTTGTAATTATTGGTTATCTAATTCTTCATTAACATTTTGAGGTATTATAGATTTCAACTCTTTAGTTGTATCATGCTTTCTTTCTTCCATATCTTGCATATCAATTAATGTACTTACTAATGCATTAGCTGTATTTTTTAAGTTTACTGGTGTTATCTTATCTATTGTATCTTTGTCTGTATGGTAGTATGGATCACTTGATACACTAAAATACGCTACTGGTATTCCCGCCAAATCAAATGGATAATGGTCACTTGAAGCAGCTCCCGTTCCTACATATCCTGAGTATTTTATACCATTATTTATAATATGCTTTTCTGCTATTTTACTTACTTCTGTGATTTCCTTACTATATTGACTAAGTCTCATAGTATCTCCTGTACCTACCATATCCATGTTTATCATAGCTTGGATATTTTCTATCTCCTTAGATTCTTTTAATTCATTAACAAATACATTTGATCCTGATAATCCAAGTTCCTCTGTTCCAAATGCTACAAATTGTATATTATAGTTGAAAGCTTTCTTCATATCTGGTGTAGATAAAAGTCTCGCTGCTTCTAATAATACACTAGTACCTGTAGCATTATCGTTAGCTCCTGGACAGTTTACACTATCAAAGTGAGCTCCTACTATTACAGTTTTTGCATTTTGTGGATCTTTACTCGCTGGTATATTAGCTACTACATTTCTAGAAACTCCATGCTCTACATATTCAATATCTATATCTGAAGTTAATTTTAATCCATTATCTTTTTCTAAATTTGCTAATAGTTTTGTTCCATCTTCATTTGACATACCTAGTACTGGTATAGTACTTTTACCTGCTGTATTCCAAGGTATTCCTGCTCCTGGAGTATGGTTATATATTATTAGAGCCCCTGCCTTATGCTTATTTGCTAAAGCTGCTTTATTAGAAAAAGTAGCATCTCCTGATCCACCTCTTTGAACTAAAACTACTTTTCCTTCTATATCCTTTCCTTCATAGTCAGCATCACTATTTCCATAGCCT
>NZ_JBOFYU010000164.1:0-4127 GCF_051654825.1 Clostridium sp. | reverse complement strand
GAAATACCAGGAGAAGATGGTAATGGATCAGGAAACGAAGGGTCAGGGAACGAAGGATCAGGAAACGAAGGATCAGGAAACAACAATGGATCAGGAAATAACAATGGTTCAAACAACAATGGATCAAATAACAATGGTTCAAACACAAACAAACCAGGTAAATTACCTAATACAGGAGCTGTAGTTGGGGCAAGTGCTTTAGGATTACTAGGAACAATTTCTGCTGGATTAGGATATGTATTAACTAGAAAGAAGAAATAATTTAAATATTAAATAGTGTTTTAAAGAGCAATAAGTAAAATTATTGCTCTTTAATTTATAAAAATATCAACAATTAAAAATAAGATTTAATAAAATCTGTGGAAAACTTTTAAATTATTGTTGAAAAAGTTAGAAAATTAAAAAGAAACTAACAAATTAAATTGTTAGTTTCTTTATTATTAGCTTGCTGTATTATTTGCAAATTGACTGTTATAAAGGTCTGCATAATAACCACCTTTAGCCATTAAGGTTTCATGATTACCTTTTTCTAAAACATTACCATTTTTCATAAATAAGATTATGTCAGCATCTTTTATTGTAGATAATCTATGGGCAATTATAAAGCTAGTTCTACCATGTCTAAGGTTAGCCATTGCCTTTTGTATTATTGCTTCGGTTCTTGTATCTACAGAACTTGTTGCTTCATCTAATATTAATATAGATGGATTTGCAAGTATTGCTCTAGCAATAGTTAAGAGTTGTTTTTGACCTTGAGAAATATTAGAAGCTTCTTCATTTAATATGGTATCATATCCATGAGGTAGCGTTCTTATAAAATGGTCTGCTTGAGCAGCTTTTGCAGCAGCTATTATTTCTTCTTCAGTTGCATTTTCTTTACCATAAGCTATATTGTCTTTAATGCTTCCATTAAATAACCATGTATCTTGAAGTACCATTCCAAAAATAGTTCTTAAATCTCCTCTTTTTAAGTCAGTAATATTTACATCATCTATAGAAATTGAGCCAGAATTTACTTCGTAAAATCTCATAAGTAAATTAATTAAAGTAGTTTTACCTGCACCAGTAGGACCTACTATTGCAATAGATTGCCCAGGTTTTACGACTAAATTCATATCAGTAATAAGTAAATGATCATTTTTATATCCGAAATTAACATTATCAAATTTAACAGCACCCTTAGGGTCTTGGATTACAATATTGTTAGCAGCATCAGGTATAATCTCTTCTTCATCTAATAATTCAAAAACTCTTTCAGCAGCGGCCAAAGTAGATTGAAGTATATTAGCTATTTGAGCTGTTTGATTAATTGGTTGAGTGAACTGCCTAGAATATTGAATAAATGCTTGAATATCACCAATGGTTATACTTCCCCTAGTTACTAAAAGTCCACCTACAACTGATACGAAAACATATCCAACATTGTTTATAAAATTCATTGCTGGCATTATTATTCCAGATATAAAAAGTGCCTTCCATCCAGAGTTATATAATCTTTCATTTATTTCATCAAATTTATCAATTGATTTTTGTTCATGGCCAAATGCTTTAACTATTTTATGACCACCGTACATTTCTTCAACATGACCATTTAAATCTCCAAGAGCCTTTTGTTGTGATGAAAAGAAACCTTGAGATCTTTTAATAACAGGTCCTGTTAGTACTAAAATTAAAGGCAATGTAATTAAAGTAAGTAAAGTCATAGTAACGCTTATAGATAGCATCATTATAATAACACCAACAATGGTTATACTGGCTGTTATAAGCTGAGTTAAGCTTTGTTGAAGAGTACTTGCAATTGTATCTACATCATTAGTAACACGACTTAAAATTTCACCATATGTTCTTGAGTCAAAATAGCTAAGGGGTAATTTATTAAGTTTATTTGTTACTTGATTACGCATTTCAAAAACTGTTTTTTGAGCAACTCCAGCCATAAGATATTGTTGTAAAAAGTTA
This sequence comes from Clostridium sp., assembly GCF_051654825.1. Lineage (GTDB taxonomy): Bacteria > Bacillota > Clostridia > Clostridiales > Clostridiaceae > Clostridium. Next base: position 2,168 of record NZ_JBOFYU010000164.1, on the reverse strand, counting down.
AATAATGCACTTATTATATACAAAACAGCTAGAGCTATAAGTATCTTAAATACAGCATTAAAATCAATTGAAGCATTAGGTACCCCACGCATTTTTGCTAATACACCATCATAAATAGTAGTAGTAGCTTTTCCAAGTACTTTAGGGCTAAAAATAGAAAAGGCAGTACTTAATATTGCAAAAACAAAAACTATAAACAATTTTGATTTATGCACATTTAAATAGCTAACAAGTCTTTTAAAAGTTTTCTTAAAATTTTTGGGTTTTTCTCCTGAACCACCACCGTGACTTCTCATATGTCCACCCATTCCGGCACTACCATTTTTACTAGACATTAAGCACCCACCTCCTTTTCGGAAAGTTGTGAAGAAACTATTTCTTTATAAACATCACAATTTTTAAGTAATTCTGAATGGGTTCCAGAACCAACTATTTTTCCTTGGTCCAAAACTAAAATTCTATTTGCATCAATTATTGTACTAACACGTTGTGCAACAATTATAACAGTAGAATTTCCAACTTCTTTTTTTAATCTAGCTCTAAGTTTTGCATCTGTTTTAAAGTCAAGGGCAGAAAAACTATCATCAAATACATATATTTCAGGCTTTCGTATTAATGCTCTAGCAATTGATAATCTTTGTTTTTGTCCTCCAGATACATTGGTTCCTCCTTGTGATATATGAGCATCATAAGAGTCTTTCATTGAAGTAACAAAATCAGTTGCTTGTGCAATATCAATAGCAGTTACTACTTCATCATCAGATGCATCTTCTTTTCCGTATCTAATATTTTCAGATATAGTTCCACTAAATAATATAGCTTTTTGAGGAACTAAACCTATTTTACTTCTTAAGGTTTTTTGTTGAATATCTTTTATATTAATTCCATCTACAAGTATTTCACCTGATGAAACATCGTAAAATCTAGGAATTAAATTAACAATTGTAGATTTTCCTGAACCTGTACTTCCTATAATTGCAGTTATTTCTCCCGGTTTAGCAGAGAAGGAAATATTGTTTAAAGAAGGAACGTCAGATTCTGGATAAATAAAGCTAACATTATTAAATTCTATAAATCCTTTTTTATCTCCAGTAGATTTACTTGATTGAGGATCTAAAATATCACTGTGTAATTCTAATACTTCATTTACACGAGCAGCTGAAGCTGAAGCTCTAGGAATTAATATAAACATCATTGAAACTAGTAAAAGTGAAAACATAATTTGCATTACATATTGAATAAATGCCATTAAATCGCCAACTTCCATAGTTCCTATATCTATATATTTAGCTCCAAACCATACTATAAAAACTGTACTTACATTTAAAATCAGCATCATTAAAGGCATTAATGTTCCAGTTAATATATTAACTTTTATTGCAGTATTAGTAAGGTCTTCATTTGCTACTACAAATCTTTCTTTTTCAAAATTAAATTTATTAAAAGCTCTTATTACCCTTATTCCAGTAAGGTTTTCTCTTAGGATTAAATTAAGCTTATCCAGCTTAGTTTGCATGGATTTAAAAAGTGGAATTCCTTGTTTTCCTACAATAAATATTACAATAGCTATAAGGGGTAAGACTATAAATAATATTTTAGATAAATCAGCGTTTTTAGAAACAGCCATGATAATTCCACCTATACAAGTCAAAGGGGCGATAATCATCATTCTCATAAACATAATAACTACTTGTTGAATTTGGTTTATATCATTAGTAGTTCTAGTTACTAGCGATGAAGTACCTATTTTATCAAATTCTGAAAGAGAGTAATCAGAAACCTTAGTAAATATTTCACTTCTAAGTTTTTTTGAAAAGCTTGTTGCTACTTTAGCAGAAAAATAACTTGCTATTATTGAACAAGTGGTAGAGAAAAGAGCTACTAAAATCATAATAAAGCCGATTTTTAAAATATAAGAAGTATCTCCTTTTAAAATACCAGTATCAACTATATCAGACATAAGATTAGGTAAATATAAATCTGATATAGAGTATAAAAATAGCAATAAAACTATAAAAAATATTTTAAGTGAATGAGGCTTTAAATATCGAATAAGTTTAAGCAATTATATTCATCTCCTTTATTCTAATTTATATAATTTTAATAATAGTTAGTTTGTACTGATAATAGATTAAATATCCTAAAATAAGGCTAAGTGGTTTAGATTT
>NZ_JBOFYU010000163.1:0-5168 GCF_051654825.1 Clostridium sp. | reverse complement strand
ATATTACTGTAGATAAAATGAAAGAAGCATTTAACAATATTAAAGATTCAAAGGAAAATTTAATGAAGAGAGATGGGAATATACCTACGGTAACAGCTACTGATTCAACTTATACTCATTCAGGAGCTGCATGGCAAGGACCATATTTCCCACCAGAAAAATATGCTGTTGAGAGAATAGTAGATGGAGATGTAAATACTAAAGCTTGGTTTGCTGACAATCAAAATGTAGGTGATGAAATAGTATTCTCATTTGCAGAAAAATTAAATATGTCAGAAATAAAAATAATTAATCCAGCAGATGTAGGAGAAGACTTTATTGTTAAGGCAGACGTTGAAGTTGCAACTCAAAAAGGTCAGTGGACAAAGGTTGGAGAGATAACTAATGATGGAGCAAAAGAAAAAACTATTTCTTTTGAAAAGACTCCAGTTCAATTTGTAAGAATAGTAATAAAGCAAAACGTTAATAAGTGGTACCAAATAGCAGAAGTTAATTTCACATATGATCAAATTCAAGAATCAAATGTGTTAAGAGATATGATTTTAGAAGCAGAAGAACTAGATATTAAAGACAAGGACTTAACTCTTGTTTCTAATATGGTTGATGCATTAATAAACGCTCAAAAAGCTTATGTAGAAGGAATAGAAAGCACTGAAACTATTGAAAAAGCTTTAAGAGATTCTATTGAAGCTTTAGAGGTTGAAATAGAAATAGTAGTTTCAAAACCTTTAAATTTAAATGGAGAAGTATCATCTGATGAAGTAATATTAAATTGGGATGAGCCTAAAGAAGCTACAGGTTTAGAAAGCTATATAGTTTATATGGATGGTAAGGTAGTAGCAGAGATTCCAGCAACTGAAAACACATTTACAGCTACTAAATTAAAAGCTAACACAATATATGGATTTAAAGTAGTTAGTAAATATTCTAATGGTGAAAAATCTAAGCCAGTATCAATAAATATAAGAACAATAAAATAATTATAATTAATGAAAAATGCTTTATTAAGAATAAGGCATTTTTCTATATTTAAGCATACTTTATTGATTATTCTAATAAGCTTGATTTATAGAGAGATATGATGTTAAAGGGAATATAGATTTATAAAGAGAGGAAATCATGTTTGTTAGATATAAAAATGCTAAAAATATATTAATTGATGTTAGAACAGAAGAGGAATTTAAGGAATATTCCTTATGTCATTATAATGTTCCAATAATGAATAGGAAATCAAGATATACCATGAAAAAGTTTTATTTAAGCGCATTTTTTATAATATTATATAGCCTTATTAAAAATAGAAAATATATAAGAAAGAGATTAATAAAAATATCTAAAAATAAGAATATACCCTTAACATTTGCTTGTTCTAGAGGTCGATTAAGAAGTCCGTTGATGTGTCTTTATGCAAGGTATATTGGAATAAAGTCTAATGTACTTTGGATGGGGGTAAGAGGTAATAGATATATATAGTAGTTTAAGGGGCTAGTATTAATACTAACTCTTTTTATTTAGGCATAGTTAGAACAATAATCTGTGATGATGAATATACAGGTAATAAATAATAGTTTAAATTATGGAAGGAGTAAGTAAAGTCTATGAAGTTTGATAAAGTACCATTGCAATATAAGTATAGAGATTTACAACCATGGATTGATAAGGAAACAGTTTGTATACATTATACAAAGCATTTACAAACATATGTAGATAAGCTAAATAAGGCACTTGAAGGTTATGAGAATTTTACAGATGGAAAATCATTAGAGGAAATACTTTATTATCCTGAATTAATTCCAAAGGAAATAAAAAAGGATGTAATAAATCAAGGTGGAGGAGTAGCTAACCACAACTTATATTTTTCTATTCTAGCAAAGAAACCTAAAAAATGTCCTGAAGGAAAATTATTAAATGAAATAAATAAAAAATTTGGTAGTTTAGAAAATTTAAAAGACGAAATTTCTAAAAAAGCTATAAATCAATTTGGATCAGGATATGCATGGCTTGTAATAAACGAAAATGGTGAGCTAGAAGTAATGGCTACAGCAAATCAAGATTCACCTCTTATTTTTAAAAAGATACCAATTTTAACTATTGATGTATGGGAGCACGCTTATTATTTAAAGTATAAAAATTTACGAGCTGATTATGTGCAAAATATTTGGAATGTAATAGATTGGAGTAAGGTTGAGGAAATTTATTTAAGTGAAAATAATTATTAATGTTTAATATTGTAAAGGAGTGTATATAACACTCCTTTTTTAGTATATTATAACTTAGTTAATATATTTTAAAAGGATAAATAATTATTGTTTATCGATAAAAATATATTGAAAAACTATTTCTTGTGTTATATAATGGAAAAGAGGTAAGGGGGAGATGTTGTGATTACAAAAGAAAGAAAAATGGCAAAGCTATTAAATATTATATTAAATTGTACAGTTGTTGTAGGTATAGTGTTAACTATAATAGCATTAAGTAATGTAATAGGAAGCTCAAAGAATAGCATTCATTTATTAGAGCTAGGCCTATTAGTAATAGGTATAACTTGTTTATTTTTAATAATATTTAATTTAAAAAAAGTAGTAAGTACATTAATAGATGGAACTCCTTTTGTAAGGAAAAATGTAGTCTCATTTAAAAATATATCTATAGAATGCTTTGTTATATCAGGATGCTATTTAGTTAATAATATTATTAATTTAATGAATAGCAATTTTAGATTAGTATATATAGATTCACTTGGGATACATACAGATATAGAGTTTGCACTATTTTTATTTGCAGGCTTATTTATATTAGTATTGTCACAAGTCTTTGATAAAGCTGTTAGTTATAAAGAAGAAACAGACTTTATGGTATAGCAAAGGAGAAGGATAATGCCTATAATAGTAAATTTAGATGTAATGATGGCAAAAAGAAAAATATCATTAAATGAGTTAGCTGAAAAGGTTGGGATAACAAACGCCAATTTATCAATATTAAAAAATAATAAGGTAAAGGCTATAAGATTTTCTACTTTAGAAGCTATATGCAAAGAGCTAAATTGTCAGCCAGGTGATATTTTAGAGTATGTAAATGATGAAGAATAAAAAGGTATAAAATTTTGAGAAAAGGTGAGGGGATAGGTATGGAGGTAAAGCCATTAGATGATGTAATGTTTCATTTTCAATGGATATTTTTTGCATATGCAGCACTACTTGTAGTTGTAGTAGGAAATTTCTTTAAGGCTATATATATTAATAATAGTATGAAAAAGGATGGAAAAACAATTCAAGTAATGGATTTAGTAATAGATGTGATTTGTGGACTAGCAATGGCTGCAGGTTTTATGTTTCAAGGTGTATTAGCAGATAATAATGCAGTTGGATATGAAATTTGGGGTGATAGGCTTTTATTAATAGCATTTAGTAGTCTAGTAGTATTTATATTAAATGTAATTATAGTTTTTGTTCCTAGTAAGAAAAAATAAGTAGTTTTACTTATTATCACAATTGTATTAAATGCAATTACTTTGTATTTATATAGATTTAGAGTAAGAGAATAATATTTGTTATATGTATTAAAACACAGCAGTATAAAATGTTGTGTTTTATTTTTATTAAATTTAGAAAAGTATACATATATTTTTTATCCATTACATTTATTTATTTTAGGAATTCTAAGATGGTAAAATTAAGTAACATTTAAATGGAAGATATGATATAATAGTAATGGAAATTTATTGAAAGGAGAATTGAAAACTATGAATAGTTTTTCTGAAAATGCAAGATATCAAGTGATGTCTAGCAGTTGCCTATCTAAAACAAGTAATTTTTTAGAAATTGGGTTACTGCGCACTTTTTTAGAAAGATAATGTAGTTTTAGTTCTAAAATCTTTCAAAATTAGGTAGTAACTTCAATTTAGACCAATCATATGAGAGGTCTATTTTTTATATAAAAAAATAAAATTGGAGTGAAGAAAATGAAAAGAATAGAAAGAAATATTAAGGTAGATTATATATATAAATTTTTTAGTGCATTTGATATTACAGCAGCAATTTGGGTTCTTTATCTTGGATATAAGGGATTAAATCTTATTGAAATAGGATTATTAGAAAGTATTTTTCATATAACTGGATTTTTATTTGAAATACCAACAGGGGCTATAGCTGACTTATTAGGAAGAAAAAGAGTTATAATACTTGGAAGATTTGTTTTTTTAATATCATGTATAGTAATGTTATTTTCAAATAGCTTTTTTGGATTTGCAGTAGCTTTTGTAATTCAAGCTATAAGCTATAATTTAAACTCAGGATCTGAAGAGGCATTAGTTTATGATAGTTTAAAAGTAATTAATAAAGAAGATACTTATACAAAAGTAAGTGGAAAGATAAGTTTAATTATAGAAATATCACAAGGCTTAGCAGTTTTTATTGGAGGATTTTTATCAGAAAAAAGCTTTTCCCTTAGTTATATAGCAGCGATTTTAATTGGATTATTTGCATTAGCTATAGCATTTTCATTTGAGGAAGTAGAAATAGAAAAGGAGAGAGAAAGTATTAATGTTATAAATCATTTTAAAGATTGTTTTATAACATTAAAGTCAAATAAAAGGTTAGTTAAGTTTTTAATGTATTTTCCTTGGATATTTGCCTTTTCTACTACAACTTATTTTTATGGACAGCAAAACTTTAGTGACTTGGGATTTAGTAGGGTTTCTATTTCAATGATATTTTTAATAAATGGAGCCTTTTCATCTATTGGAGCTATATTAAGTAGTTCATTAGATAAAAAACTTAAGGGAAAGAGATATGTAGTAATTCCTTTATTTATAGGAATATCTATTTTATTATTTGGCTATTTAGATGGATTCTCATCATTAATAATGTTTTGGGGAGTAGGATTCTTTACAGCAGCATTATATCCTATAAGTTCTAATAAATTAAATGAGTTAATACCATCAAATCAAAGGGCAACGATACTTTCAATTGAAAGTATGATTTGTTCATTAGCTATGATTATAATTTTCCCATTGGTAGGGTTTGTTGGAGAATTAGTGACATTAAAATTTGCGTTAATTATATTAGGGGTAGCAGCTATAAGCTTATCTATCATAGAAGTTAAAAAAGATTATTCATAAATTTAATATAGTAATAAAAGTTTCATGGGATAACCGTGAAGCTTTTTTT
>NZ_JBOFYU010000162.1:0-7993 GCF_051654825.1 Clostridium sp. | reverse complement strand
TAATTTCTTTATATTGCAATATATGTTTGGACCTATTCTTTTTTACTCTATATTCAAAATTTAACTTGAATAAAATATAAGCTTATTAACCATACTCTAATATACATAATATAACTTGCATAAAATTTTAAAGAGAGGTTACACTTATGGCTACATTTAAATGGACAAAAAAAATTTTATTAATTATTAGTATAATAATGGTGTCTTCCCTTTTAGGATGTATAAACAAAGAAGCTAAAAATGATGAATTAAACACTTTAAATACATTAAACTTATATTCAAAGGATGAAGAGGCAGAATTTTATATTGCATCTGATATACATTATTTAGATAAATCTCTATATGATAATGGTGAAAGCTTTAATAAATATATCGCTAGTGGAGATGGAAAGGAACTATTATATATTGAGGAAATAACTAATATCCTTTTTGAAAAAATAAAGGAAACTTCGCCTAATTTCCTTATTATAAGTGGTGATTTAACTAATAATGGAGAAAAGCTTAGTCACTTATCATTAGCTAAAAAGTTAAAGGAAGTAGAAGCTAATGGAACTAAGGTTTATGTTATACCTGGCAACCATGATATTTCTAATCCTTGGGCTTTGAAATTTAGTGGAGATAAAAGAGAAAAGGTTGAATCTATCTCAAGTACAGAATTTAATGATATTTATAAGGAGTTTGGATATGATGAAGCTATATCTCGTGATTCTGCTTCCCTTAGCTATTTAATTGCACCAACAGAAAATACTTGGCTTTTAATGCTTGATACTAATATATATGAAAACAACTCTAAAAGCCCAAATGCTAAAGGAATTATTAGAGATGAAACTATAAGCTGGATAAATGACTGTGTTAAGCTTGCAAAAGATATTGGAGCTAATTTAATTTCAGTTACCCACCACAATATTATTAATCAAAGTAAGCTTTTCGGTAAATTTTATACTGTTGAAAATAACGATGAAATCTTAAAGCTTTTTGCAAATAATAATATTAAAACTAATTTTAGTGGTCATATTCATATACAAAATATAGCTTCTGCTAATATTGATAATAAAAATATTAATGATATAGCTTCTAGCTCTTTAAGTATTTATCCGTTTAATTATGGAGTATTAAAATATAGTCCTGAAGATAATGAATATAAATATCATGCTTCTTCTTTAGATGTAGAAGGCTTTGCAAAATCTAAAGGAATAAATTCTTATCCTCTAAATGATTTTAGAGAATACTCAAGAAATAAATTTAAAGAAAAATGCTATGGAATGGCACTTTTAGAACTTGAAACCCTTACTAATTATACTCCAGAGCAAAAGCAGGAAATGCTTAATACATTAAACCTTATTAATGATAATAATATTGATAATATTTCCCATAGCCCTGGCTTTAAATTATGGATGGATTATGGCTCAGAATTTTTTAAAGGCTTTTATCACTCAGCTACAAATAATATGTTTTTAGAAGACGCTACCTTGAATTTTAAATATGGAACATAGTATCTCTTTTAAAGCTAATTTGTTGTAACATAATAATGATAAAATTTTACTTATATAACGTCCATCTGTGAGCTATAAGTTTTTCTACACTAATAACATTTTTTTAAGTAATAAAAAAAGCTAGTATAGTTACAATAAATTTCCTCTATATCTATGAAATCTATTATAGCTAAACTAGCTTTCTAATTAATTTTTTATTATTTTTAATATAAATGAAATCTTATCTTTATCCAAATTATGAGATATATCCCATCTATTTTTTGAGCATAATATCTTACATATATAAAGACCTAATCCTGAACTTGATATTTCTCTTTTATTAGGATCACTTTTAACAAAAGCAGTAAATAAATTGTTTTTTATTTTTTCTGTTATATTGTCTTGGGTGTTTTCTACTATTAGCTCACCTTTATTCTCATGAACATTTAATAATATTTTTATTCGTTTATCCTTAGTATACTTAACTGCATTATTAATTAAATTTGAAATAACTAACTGCAAATCTTCCTTTATATCTTCTATAAAGAAATCATCACCACTAAGCTCAATTTTAATATCTTTATTTATTATTTCTTGACTTGATGTAACTAATGCATCATTAATAATATCTTTTACATTAAATAACTCCTTTGTTCTTTTAACATTAGCTTCTGACCTTGCAACTGAAAGTAAGTTTTCTATAAGCTTACTCATTTTTATAGATTCCTTTTCTATTCTAGATATTGCTCTAGATGTAAATTCATCTTCAAATTCCTCTTCTGTTAGCATTTGAGAATATCCTCTTATAGCTGTTAATGGAGTTTTAAGTTCATGAGTTGCTAAGTTAAAAAACTCCCTAGTTGTATTATTAAGCTCATTTATATTTTTCTTCATTTGATTAAATTCTTTTGTTATTTCACCTATTTCATCATTAGTTTTAACTTCTATATAATTAACTTCTTTTCCTTCTCCGAACTTTTTTATAGCATAAGTTAAGCTAGTTAAAGGTCTAGTAATTTTATTTACTATAAAATACATAGTTAATATTAATATAAGAGTTAATATTATTTGGCTTCCTAATACATAAAGTAAAAGGCTATAATTTGATTTATAAACATCTGTATAATCCTTTTGTAAAATTAGCTTTCCTTCATACTTATCTTCTATATAAATAGGATACATTAAGGTTGCTGAATAATAATTATCACCATTAGTAAGCTTTAAGTAAGAATCATCCTTGTTAGAAGATCTTATATAAAAGGCTATATCCTCTTTATTTATAACCTTTCCTTTATTTGTTCCTTCATTATTTACAAAACTAACATAAATGTTAAAGGCATCGCTTATTTTACTAACTATATTCCATTTATCGTTATAACCTGATTTAATACTTGTATTAATAACCTCTTTAGAATAATTCACTATAATATCCATATCATTTTTTATATAGCCCTCTATGTTTTCTTGAATTCTTTTACTAATAAAGACTGTAGAAAATATCATAACAAAAACTATTACAAAGGCTAATGAAGCTGTTATTTTATTTTTTATACTCCACCTCATAGCTACCTCATTATATAGCCTACGCCAAATACAGTTTCTATTATAGAATTGTCACTATCTTCTCCAAGCTTACTTCTTAACCTTCTTATATGAACATCTACAGTTCTATCATCTCCAAAATAATCAAAGCCCCAAACATTATCCAGAAGCTTGTCTCTTGATAATATAATTCCTTTATTTTTATTAAAGTAAGCTAATAAATCAAATTCCTTTTTATTTAGCTTTATAGGAACATTATTTTTTAATACAATTCTCTCTAGCTCATTTATTACTAAGGAATTGTTAGTATTATCTCTTATTCCCCTAGTTAGCTTTTCTTCTCTTCTAAGAATAGCCTTAATCCTCATTTTTACTTCTCTTATATCAAAAGGCTTAGTTATATAATCATCTGCTCCCTCTTCCATTCCCTTAAGCTTATCTGTAATGGTGTCTTTAGCCGTTACCATTATTACATAGCAATTATTTCGTATATCTTTAATTATATCTTCACCATTTATATCAGGAAGCATTAAATCTAAAAGAACTAAGTCTGGTTTAAAGGATTTTTCTAGTCTTAAAGCCTCTTCTCCAGTAAAGGCTGATTCTACATTATATCCCTCTCTTATAAGGGATGTGGTTAATATATCGTTAATTGAAATTTCATCTTCAACTACTAAAATCTTATTCATTTTTAACCCCTTCAATATTTATTTTTATATACTCATACTGTGAAAATACTGGCATAGCTCCATCCTCTTCATTTGAAAAAGCAAGTGTAATTATAAGCTCTGTACCATCATCATTAATTACAGTAGGTGCCATTTCCACCATATTATAATCCCCCATTTCAAAATTAATTTTATCATATATTTGAATTTCATCACCATTTATTCTTCCTATATAATATTCTTTTTGAAAAGAAGCTTCTGGTATTATCTTAGCTATAATTACAATATTATACTTAGGTAAATATTCTTCTATATATCCACTTTTCTTAAATGGATTTTCTATAACCTTTTGTTCTTTAGTTTTTAAATTATACTTTCTAATTTTTTCACTTCCTTCAAAGCTATCTATAATTAGTTCTCCTTTATCATTTATATCGACACCGCCAACACGCTTTCCCACATCTACTTGAAATCTGTCATAAGCTTTTAATTTAATATTTCCCTTTACTAAATCTATCTTTTTAATTTCCCCACCATAACTTATAAAGTAAAAGCTTTCTGTAACCTTATCATAAATAATTCCTGCTCTATCTACTATAGCCTCTTCATCTTTTAAAACAAATTCCTCTGCAGTTTTTATATTCTTTAAAATTAAAACTGGATTAGTAATATCTGAACCCCCTAAATATTCTACACTTTGTTTTTTGCTAATACCTTGGTAAATTAAACAATAATCATCATTTCCATTTACACCTTCTCCAAAACTTATAACTTCTGTAACCTCTTCATCATGATTAATTTTATAATTTACTTCAATTTCAGTTTCTGTTCCTTTTATCCTATCATAATAATAAATTTTACCGTCTTCATTACTTGTATAAATCCCTCTTTGAGCTTTTTCGCTTGTAGAGTATTGTGAATTTGCTATTAAATTATCATTTGTTTCTGAAATGGAATTATCACTATTAAATTTATACATCTGACTCCTTGTTTTTGCCGAAACTGGAAACCCCGATAATATCATTGCACCTTCTTTTTCACCTATAATCCCTAAAATATCATTTTCTTTATAATAAAGTGGAACAAAAAATTCCTCTGCAGCTACATTAATTTCTAAATCACTTTGAGTAATAGTAGGATTTAATATTTCCTCTGATGAAACATTTTCCTTATAGGTCATTTCCTTATTTATACCACATCCTGTTATTAGTAACATAGCTGGTATTGCCATTAAAAATATTCTTTTTATACTCTTCATAATTCTCCCCCTATTTATCTAAAAATTTAACTTACTTTATATAGTTGCAAGGATTATATAAGCTGCAACTACTAAAAATATAAATCCACCTATTAAAACTGCATACTTTATTACTCTCTTATCCTTATTCATTCCCCTAGGCTCTTTATTTTCTATAATTACAGTAGATTTTATCTCTTCAACTATATCTAAATAATTATTTGAATAAGGTTTATATTTAATTTCTGATTCTCTTTTAATCTTTAATTGTATTGTAGACTTTCCTTCATATTGAAATACCTTTAAATGCTCTATATCTTCTAACGGAATCTTATTAATAGATACCTTTTCAAAATCCTGCTTTGTATTTATTAAATAAAGATTTTTATTTGTTACTACAAAAATAGTATTCCAAACCCACTCATTTACAAATAAATATCCAAAAACATTTGGTCCTGATATTGGACTTTTTCTTCTTTCCTCTGCACTATAATTTAATGTTTCAAAATACCCAACCATTACTTCATCACTAGTAAATAAAGCTTCTACTTCTTTAATATTATTCTTAATATTTTTTTCTAATAAATTACTCATAAAAACCCCTCCCTAAATTAACTTTTTTATCTAATGGCTAATGTTTAAGTAAGAAAAGTTAATATATGGACTTAACCAAAAATCCACTATTATATAGATAAACTTTTCTTAACACCTTTCCAACGCTTATGTCTTTCTTCTCCTTGCTTACCTCTTACTTTAATAATATTGTATTTTAGACTTGTTACAAACTTATTAAAAAAATCACTTTATTTTAATTTAATTTTAGAGTTTATTAAATCACTTTTCCTCTAAGAAACTTATATACTATAAGTAAGGCGAAAAAGTAATTTAATTACTTTAACAATTTAAATAATATAGAGGTGTACAATTGCTAAGTAACTATAATTCATTATTTAATTATAAGGAGCTTTCCTTAAAAGAAATATATAAGGTTATAGGTAAAAGTTTTAGGTGTAACTTTAGTACATCTAAAAACAATATACCATATACAGTACCAATGTATTATTCCTATTGCATTAAGGATGATAAGCTTACTATGTATATGTTAAGTGATGCATCCGGAAAAAAAATGAATAATGCATATTCAAATGGACATGTATGTATTGAAGTAGTACATGAAGTGAAAAACTATTGTAATTTAGAACAAAAACTTATTGAAACAGTTGTAGCACAAGGTGTAATAAAAAGCATTGGGGTAGTTTCATCAAATGACCTGGTGGTAAAGGAAATCTTAAGTTCATGTACAAGATCCTCAAATGCAAAATATCTATCAAGCAAAAAAAATCTTATATTATTAACAGTTAAAATATACAACATAAAAGGACGAGGTTTTTTAGAGTAAAAAAATAAGCCAAGATTTCTCTTGGCCTATACATAATAAAAGTATTTTTATAGCATTGTATATAATTTTGTCCCTTGAGCTATATTATTTTGAATTTCTTCAAAAACCATTTTAGCTTCTTCAAAGCTTTCAAACTCACCTAAAGTTGTTGGCATTGTAAATCCTGCTGTATACCCTGAAATAATGCTTTTTCCCTTTTTTAATAAAGCCTTCTCAATTTGAATATAACTAACATCTACTAATATATCTTTCTTCTGAACTCTAATCCACATATTAAATCCCTCCCATATTAATAAATTTCTATCTACATATAATAATACTAAAAATTCCTAATATACTCCATATATAAACAAACTATAAATCCATTTTTAAATAATTATAGATTTATTAGCCTTATTAATCATAGATGCTGGTATCTCCTCTTCAAGCTCCCATACAAAGCTTATTGGCTTACTTCCTGTATGACTTCTATAATTACATAAACCTAAATAAGTAAAGGGAGCTGTTATTCCATCCTTTGTCTTTCCTTCTCTAACAAATAAAGCAACCTTACTGTTTTCCTTTATATGATTTATATATCTTTTCCCTGTTACACTTTCTGTTGAAGTAGTGCTTTGACTTTGCCAATGAAATAACTTTTCATTTATTGCATAATCTTCATATAAAGTTGAAGGTGAAAAATCCTTATCCGATTTATTTAAAGTAATAAAGAAAATATCTAATTTTTTATTTGCAAAATATTTTACACCTTCTCTAACCGCAGGCTTAGCTTTTTCATTATAATATCCAAAGACAGCCATTGCAGCATCTCTTGAATAACTGCAATGTAAATCTAATGGACATATAAATCCTAAATTTACTTTCTTATCTATAAAAGCTAAATTATTATAATTATATTTTAAAACCTCACATACTTCCTTCATCATAACCTTATTTTTAAGCAACTTAATAATGCCTTCTTCTAAGGAAATTAAACCTTCTTTATTAGGGCAGTTATTATAAAAAGTATAATAAAGCATATTTAACATTAATTTTGCTTCTTCATTTTTTACATTTAAGCTTTGATTTAAATTAAAGTTATTTATTAATTCAATAACAAATTCTATAAATCTTCTAGAATTAATAAAAAATAGATTTTTAAGTTTTTTAGTTATATTAGCTTCGCCTTCTTCATTAAAATCATCTCTGGTCTCAGCTAATACACACATTCTTGAAAAACTTCTATCTCCTGACTTTCCATAAAAATCTATTAAGGATAAATGATGATAAGCTAAAAAGTTTTCAAGAGTTAATTCCTTAGATGTATCACTTTTAAAAGTTCTTAACTTATTAATTAAATTAGATTTATTATTAACAGCTGATTTTATATTTCTTAAAATATATTCCTTAGCTTGCTTTTCTAATTGTATATAACATCCCTTTGGCAGTGTTAAAAATCCATTATCTAAATAATGCTTTACAGAATGAGTAGTTCTTCCTATTAAAGCTCTAAACTTTTCTTCAAAGTTATAATTTTTATGCGCTTGACCTACAAAGTCTAAAACTGTTAAGCATTCCTTTCCTTCAGAAAGTCTTAACCCTCTACCTAATTGTTGCAAGAATATTGTTAAGCTTTCTGTTGGTCTTAAAAATAAAATAGTATTTATTTCTGGAATATCTACACCTTCATTATATA
>NZ_JBOFYU010000161.1:0-28593 GCF_051654825.1 Clostridium sp. | reverse complement strand
GTTGAACGCTTCTGCGAACCCTCTGTTTGCTAAAACAGTTGTGATTGCAGCTGTTAAAGTTGTCTTACCGTGGTCAACGTGACCAATTGTTCCGATATTTACGTGTGGTTTACTTCTTTCGAATTTTTGCTTTGCCATTATAAATTCCTCCTTTATTCTTTGTAATAAACTTTGCCTAGCGTTTGTATCTTTTTAATATATTGTCAGGCTTATATATAATAAGCTTACAATTATATTGGAGCTCACGATCGGGATTGAACCGACGGCCTCCGCCTTACCAAGGCGACGCTCTACCTACTGAGCTACGTGAGCACTCTTGCTTGCTTTATAGTTTAATATACCAATTATAAAGTTTACTATCATTCAAAAACTTTGTCAATAACAATTAACTACTTTATTCTTGGTTATATAGACATTTTTCTAGTTTTCTCTTTACTCTTTGCAGTGCATTATCTATTGACTTAGCATGCCTATCTAAATCACATGCTATTTCATGATAAGACTTTCCATCCAAATAGGATTGAAGCACTTCCATTTCAAGATGAGATAATACTTTTGCCATCTCTTTTTCTATATGTTCTATCTGCTCTTGGCTTATTATAAGTTCCTCTGGATCTGAAATCTTAAAACCATCAAGTACATCTAATAAAGTTCTTTCTGATTCTTCTTCATAAATGGGCTTATTTAACGATATGTACGTATTTAAAGGAATATGTTTTTGCCTTGTAGCTGTTTTTATAGCTGTTATTATTTGCCTTGTAACACAAAGTTCAGCAAAAGCTTTAAAACTACTAAGTTTATCAGCTTTAAAGTCTCTGATAGCTTTATATAAACCTATCATTCCTTCTTGATATATATCTTCCTTATCTGCACCTACAAGAAAGTAAGACTTAGATTTAGCCTTTACAAAGGTTTCATATTTGGAAATAAGATATTCTTGTGCTCTTATATTTCCATTTTTAGCATCAGAAACAATTTCTTCATCAGTTTTACCATTAAACTCTACAAAACCTTCTATAGAACTCCCTTTATTATACACTTTTTCCCCACCTTACCCCATTCTTTTTACAATTATATCCTATTTTAGACCCATTAGTCAATCCAATTAACTTCTTCTTATAGCTTCTAATTTTTCAAACACTTCATTATCAACATAATCTCCCAAATGATTCTTATTATGAGTTACATTTCTAACTGCTTTTTGTGCTATTACATTTTTAGCTTTTAATACATCATTATAAAATTCTAAGGCTGCAATTCTTACTGCACCTCTTTGAAATATAGTTTGCTGCTCTAACCAATCAGATGTAACAACATAAACCTCATATTTTCTTCCAAGTAAATGAACTTCTTTTTCTATATAAGCATCTGCCGTTTCTCCATCTTTAGTAAATACTATGCTAATATTTTTATTTATAGCTTCTTTTTTTTCTAAACTTCGTACTACCTTGTGTGCATCAAAAACAATAACTATTTTACAATCAATATATACAGCATAATTATGTAATATATCTATTAATTGTTGCCTTGCTCCATCAAAACTATACTCTTTTTGTTCTTTTAAATTAGGCCAGCAATTTATAACATTATATCCATCAACAAATATAATCTTCACACTTTACCTCTTTTGATTATCAAATTATTTTGATAATCTTCCTCTTAATACTTCATACATCATTATACCACCTGCAACTGAAGCATTTAAAGAGTTAATTTTTCCTACCATAGGAATTTTAACTAGCTTATCACATTTTTTTAATGTTAATTTTGAAATTCCTCTTCCTTCACTACCAATAACTATCGCGCAAGGTCCTGAGAAGTTTACTTGATAGCTATATTCAACACCAGCTATATCCGCTCCATATACCCAAATTCCTGATTGCTTTAATTCATCTATAGCAGCGTTAATATTTGTAACCTTTGCTATTTTCATATGTTCTATCGCTCCTACTGAACATTTATAAACAGTTGATGTTATCCCTACATTTCTTCTCTTTGGTATAATTATTCCATGAGCTCCACATAATTCAGCTGTTCTTATTATTGATCCTAAGTTATGAGGATCTTCTATTTCATCTAAAACTATTACAAAAGGATCTTGACCTTTCTTTTTAGCTTTTTCTAAAATATCAGCTACTTGACAATATACAAAAGGAGTTACTAAAGCTATTACACCTTGATGATTAACACCTTCACTCATTCCATCTAATTTTTTTCTGTCTACTTCTTTAACTACTAAGCCTTTTTCTCTAGCTGAATTTAATATTGCTTTTATTGATCCTTCCATATCTCCCTTTGCAATATATAAACACTCTATAGTTCTATCAGTTTTTAAAAGCTCCATAACAGCATTTCTTCCAACTATTAAATCTTCTCTAACTTGACTTACTACAGCCTCTTCTTTAGGTTCTTTTGAAAATCTATTTTCTCTTGGCTCTCTATACTCTCTTCTCTTTTGATTATAATTACCATTTGCCATTTCTCTTTCTAATCTTGCTTGTTTTCTTTCAATTCTTGTTCCTTTAGTCATTTCATCTTCTCCTATCTTATAAGGTAGTATACATTCTTCCACTATACGCCTTTATTTAATCTTCTAATTCTACTTTTACACAACTTTCTAATATGTATGATAACCTATCTTTATCTCCTGATAAATATAAATATCCTATTAAAGCTTCAAATCCAGTTGCATTTCTATAATCCCTAACATTTGCATTCTTAGGAACAGTTGCTGACTTTGTATTTCTTCCACGTTTATATATATACTGTTCGTCTTCATTTAGCAACTCTTCAATATTATGCATTATAGTTGATTGACTCTTAGCTTTAACATAACCTATTGCTTTTACATGAATTTTATGAGCTGATAGTTCTTTGTTATTTGAAAGTATATAATTTCTTATAAAAATTTCATATACTCCATCACCTATAAGAGCTAATTGTAATGGATTTAATCTTCTAGCTTCATCTTTACTAAACTCAATTACTCTAAAATCTTCTAACATTATTTCACCCCTTTAAATAAAGGCTGCATTAATGCAGCCTTTTTTTACTTAGTCTAACTTTTTCCATCTTACTCCTTGTGGAGTATCTTCTAAAACTATATTTCTTGCTTTTAAATCATCTCTAATTTTATCTGCTAAAGCAAAATCTCTATTTTTTCTTGCATCTTGTCTTTGTGCTATTAAAGCTTCAATTTCATCTGCTAAAGTTCCCTTTGTAGTTTCCTGTAATATTCCTAAAGGTTCTCCAAGCTCTTTTATTAAATTTAAAGCGTTTTGACATAATTCTTTTGATGAATTTATATTAACATTGCTGTTTATATCTTTTATTAAATCAAATATAGCTGTTATAGCATCTGCAGTATTGAAATCATCATCCATTTTTTCAATATACTTTTGTCTATGCTTATCTAATGAATTTAAGAATTCTACTTCTTTATCATCCATATTATCTCTTTTAACTTCTTCTATAAGATTTTCTAAATTACCAATTGCATTATATAGTCTTTCAACTGATGCCTTAGCTGAATCTAAAAGTTCATTACTAAAATTCAACTGAACTCTATAATGTCCTGATAACATTAAGAATCTTATTACATCTGCAGTGTACTCTTGCAATGCATCTCTTGCAGTTAAGAAGTTATTTAATGACTTAGACATTTTTTGATTATTAACATTTAAGAAAGCTCCGTGCATCCAATACTTAGCAAAAGGTTTTCCTGTTAATGCTTCACTTTGTGCAATTTCATTTTCATGATGTGGGAATGCTAAATCCATTCCACCTGCATGTATATCTATAGTGTCTCCTAACAACTTTTTAGCCATACATGAACACTCTATATGCCATCCTGGTCTACCCATTCCCCAAGGACTTCCCCAAGCTGGTTCTCCTGGTTTTTGAGCCTTCCATATTGCAAAATCCATAGGATCTTCTTTTCTTTCATCTACATTAATTCTAGCACCTGATTGTAAATCATCAAGATTTTGACCTATTAACTTTCCATAACCATCAAACTTTTTAGTTCTGAAATATACATCTCCATTTACTTCATATGCATATCCATTATCTTGAAGCCCTTTAACAAATTTTATAATATCTGTTATATATTCTGTTGCTCTTGGATTAACAGTTGCTCTTTTAATATTTAACCCATCTGCATCTTTATAGTACTCTGCTATATATTTGTCTCCAACTTCCTTAACAGTAGTTCCTTCATCATTTGCTTTATTTATCATTTTATCATCTATATCTGTAAAATTTTGTACAAAGTTTACCTTGTAACCTCTATACTCTAAATATCTTCTAATAGTGTCAAAGATGATAAATGTTCTACCATTTCCTATGTGAAAATAATTATAAACAGTAGGTCCACATACATACATTTTAACTTCACCTGGATTTAATGGTATGAATTCTTCTTTCTTTCTAGTTAAGGTATTATAAACCTTCATTCCATTCCCTCCTATCTAATAAAAAGATTATTTCTTTCAAATTCATCTCTTACTTTTTGAATTGCTTCTTCTATTTTTATTTGTTCAACTTCTGAGCTTCTTAATTTAAATTCAATTCCACCTTCAGTTACTTTTTTACCAACAGTAATTCTCATAGGAATTCCCATTAATTCTGAATCCTTAAACTTAACTCCTGCTCTTTCGTTTCTGTCATCTAATAAAGCATCTACACCTATAGCTTTTAACTCATTATATATAGAGTTTGCTACTTCCATTTGATTTTCATCCTTAATATTAACCGGAATAACAGTAACATGATATGGTGCTACTGATAGAGGCCACACTATTCCATTATCATCATGATGTTGCTCTATTATTGATGCCATAGTTCTTGTAACACCAATTCCGTAACATCCCATTACAAATGGCTTTTCTTTTCCATTTTCATCTATAAAAGTAGCTTTCATAGCTTCTGAATATTTAGTTCCTAACTTAAATATATGACCAACTTCTGTTCCTCTTGCTATCGTAACTTCACAGCCACAAGTAGGACATTTTTCACCAGCTGTTATATTTCTAAAGTCTCCAGTAGTTCCTTCAAAGTCTCTTCCGTAATTTACATTTTCAAAATGGAATCCAGTTTCATTAGCTCCAATTATGAAGTTATACATATTTGCTACTTCTTCATCAACTAATAATTCATCAACTTTTATTCCTATTGGTCCAGCAAATCCTACTGATGCATTTGTAGCTGCAAAAACTTCTTCTGGCGTAGCCATGTTTAAATCTACTATTCCACCTAAAGCATTAGATACTTTAACTTCATTAACTTCTCTATCTCCTCTAACCATTACAGCAACTATTTTTCCGTCTGCATTAAATATTAATGTTTTTGCTAGTTTCTTTTCTGTAATATTAAAGAATTTAACTAATTCCTCAACTGTTCTTATATTAGGAGTCTCTGTTTTTGATAACTCTTTCTCATCTTCTCTCTCAGCCTTTTCCACAGTTGAAGGTGCTTTTTCCATATTAGCTGCATAATTACATTTAGTACAGAATACTACATCATCTTCCCCTACTTCAGACTTAACCATAAATTCTGCTGAGTTTGATCCACCAATTGCACCTGAGTCAGCCTCAACACACTTAGCATCTAATCCACATCTGTTAAATATCTTAACGTAAGCTTCATTCATGTTATCAAATGATGCATCTAATCCAGCTTGATCTTTGTCAAAACTATAAGCATCTTTCATTATGAACTCTCTTGATCTCATAATACCAAACCTAGGTCTTCTTTCATCTCTATATTTAGTTTGAATTTGATATAAATTAACTGGTAATTGTTTATATGATTTTATTTCTGTTCTAGCTATATCAGTAAATACTTCTTCATGTGTTGGCCCTAAACAAAAATCTCTATTGTTTCTGTCCTTTAATCTGAACATTTCTTCGCCATAAACATCCCATCTTCCTGATTCTTGCCATAATTCTGCTGGTAATATCGCTGATGCTAAAAACTCTTGTGCTCCAGCATTGTTCATTTCTTCTCTTACTATATCTTCTATATTTTTTAAAACCTTTAATCCTAAAGGCATATAGTTATATATTCCTGATGCCATTTTTCTAATCATTCCTGATCTTAGCATTAATTTATGACTATCTATTTCTGCTTCTGCTGGTGTTTCTCTTAAAGTTGATACAAGCATGTTTGACATTTTCATATTAGTGTGCCTCCCTTTATATTAAATATTATATTTATAAATTTTATTTTAGGACAATACAACGCTAAATTTATTTTTAAATAAAAAAAGTCCGCCCCTATGATTAGGGCGAACTTATATCGCGGTACCACCTAAATTTTTTCTCTTAAAATGATAACGGTATTAAACCGATAGTTTTTACCTACAACTCTAAAGCTGGTTCAAACTCTCTTGAAAATCTTACAGCCACGGATTTTCTCTCTGAAATGGCGAATTTTACTATTCTTCTTCACTGCGTTGGCAATATTAATTTGTAGTAAATCAATTATATCTTTTGGATAAAATTATGTCAATATTACAAACTCTACTATATTAGTTTTTCTCCTAATATTAAATCCTCAGGAGTAGTAACTTTTATATTAGTGTATTCACCCTCATATAAATAAACTTTATTACCATATAGTTCTACAACCATAGTATCATCTGTAACAAGCTTCTTTTCATTTTTAACCTTTTTATGACATTCCATTATAATATCAAATTTAAAAACTTGAGGAGTTTGAATTGCTACCAAATCGTTTCTGTTAGGTGTTTCTATTGAAAATGAATTACTATCCTTTATCTTAATTGTATCCTTAGGCATAACTCCAGGTGCAGATGCTCCATATCTCTTAGCAAAAGATATTCCATCTTTTATTATTCTTTCTGAAACAAAAGGTCTTGCTCCATCATGAATTAAAACTATATCGCTATGTTCTAAAGCTTCTAACCCATTCAACACAGAATCCTGTCTCTCAGTTCCTCCAGATACTATCATATCTACTTTCAAAGAATACTTATCAATAACATGCTCTTTACAATACTCAATCTCATCCTCCGGCAATACTAATATAGTTTTATCTATTTCATTGCATTCATTAAACTTTTTTATCGTGTAATATAAAATCGGTTTGTTTTTTAGCATTATAAATTGTTTACTAACAGACGATCCCATTCTTTTCCCTCTTCCGCCTGCTAATATAATAGCACTTATCATATTTTACACCCTCTATTATTCCTTTGGCTTAGCAAATATCATTCTTCCAGCTGCCGTTTGAAGAACTGATGTTACAATAACATCTAGTTGCTCTCCCATATACTTTCTTCCACCTTCTACTACTATCATAGTTCCATCATCTAAATAAGCAACACCTTGTGTTGGTTCTTTACCATCTTTCACTACAATAACTTTCATTTCTTCCCCTGGTAATACTACTGGCTTAATAGCATTAGCTAATTCGTTAATATTTAATACTGCTACACCTTGAAACTCAGCTACCTTGTTTAAATTAAAGTCATTTGTCACAACTTTTCCCTTTAAAACTTGAGCTAATTTTAAAAGTTTACTGTCCACTTCAGCTATTTCCGGGAAATCACCTTCCCATATCTGTGTTTCAATTTCTAACTCTTTTTGAATTTTGTTTAATATATCTAATCCTCTTCTTCCTCTATTTCTCTTTAGAGAATCTGATGAATCTGATATATGTCTAAGTTCATCTAAAACAAAGTTAGGTATAACTAGAGGACCTTCTACAAATCCTGTTTTACATATATCGAATATTCTTCCATCGATTATTACTGATGTATCTAATACTTTAGCTATTGCTTTATTAGCTCCCTTTGATTTCTTATCCTTCGGCGTGGCCTTTTTAAAATTTAAGATTAAAGCTGATATATCTTCTTTCTTTTTTATAAATATATCTCCTACTATAAATGCAAATATTACGTTAAATAAAACAAATAAAATAGGTCCAAAAACAGTTAACTTATTTAATGGCAATCCTATTAACGAAGTAATAACAAGTGATAGTATTACTCCTACAATCCCATAAAGTATTTCTACTCCAGTTAATTTTTGAATATTTTTTTCTGCGTACTCTATTAGATTAACAACCCAATCATATATTTTAGGAGAAATTAAATATAAAATTAATCCAAATAATAAAATTACAAAAATAAGAAATGATACCGATGCCACAGGCTTTGCTAAAAATCCACTGTCTTGAATCTGTGGAATATTTAAAAGTATTTCTCCAACTATATATCCGCTTATTAATCCAATAATAGTAAATATAATTCTTATCGCTTTTTTTAACACAAAATCACCTCCCTATTTGATTATTGACATAAATTAATAATTAAATTCCCTTATTTATTCTATATTTAATAATAATATATATTCTTAAGGATAATTTATATTATTATACCATATTAAGCTATTGCCACAAATGAATAATTATTAAATTCTTCTTAATTTAAAATCCATGTACCCCCTATAAATATAATTATTAATTAGATATTATAGTATTAAAGTTGATACAGGCTATGGGTGTATTAACAAAATTATATTCTAATAACTACATATGTGTAGCTATTTTAATTTAAGGAGTTGAGGCATATGAAAGATATAATTTTTGATAACTTTCAAAATGATGTTAGCGAATCACTACTAAGACACAAAAGCATTTTAGACATAATAACCAAATATGGTGAATCAAGCGCTAGAATAAACAGAGCCGTAGCCAAAGCTGTAACTAACTGTGGTTGTATTTCTATATCAGCAACTAAACAATCTCCCCCTACTGAAGAAACTTCTTTAGAAGATTTTAAAGCAAACTTAGCCAATCATTTAAATGGAAAATTATGCGACAACTGTCGTGAAATAATTGAAAGAGAAATTGGTAATAACCTATTTTATCTTACTTCCCTTTGTAATACATTAGATATTAGTTTATATGATGTTCTTATCACAGAAGATGATAAAATAAATACCTTAGGTAACTTTACATTTAGATAAATTAAAAGCAGGCTTTAAAGCCTGCTTTATTATATTTCATTTTTTAAATATATTTGTTCTTTTATTCTTCTTAATCCATTTCTTATAGCTCTAGCTCTTGCTTCTCCTATACCTTCAACCTTATCTAGTTCACTTGTACTTGCATCTATAACAAACTTTAATTCATTAAAGTGCTTAACTAAGTTCTCTATTACAGAGTTAGGTATTCTTGGAACCTTAAAGAGTACTCTATATCCCTTTGGGGAAATTAATGTGTCTACTAGTGATATGCCTCCATATCCTAAAGCTTTAGATATTAAATCTAAATCAACTAATTCTTCTGAGTTTAATTTTTGAAGTTCATTGTAAATTGTATTAGGATCTAGTCCTTCTTTACAATAATCCCTTATTAATAAAATTCCATCTCTTTCTATGAATTTTATTAACTCATTTAGCTGCATAGATATTAATCTTCCTTCATTTCCTAGTTCAACGATATATCTCTTTATTTCTTCAACAATTCTCATTACCATTTCAGTTCTTTGGATTGCTGTAACTACATCAAATAAAGTCGTTAAGTCTTGGAATTCTAATAAATTTAAATTATTAATTACACGCTCTAAAACATTAACATATTTCTCTAATGTTTGAATGGCTTGATTAGCTCTTGCTAATATTATACTACTTTCTTGTAATACATACTTTAACTCACCCTTATAAACAGTAATTATATTTCTTCTTTGTGATATTGCTATAACAATATTTCCTGTTTGCTTAGCAACTCTATGCGCTGTTCTATGTCTAGTTCCAGTCTCGTATGTTATTAATGCTGAATCTGGCACTAATTGAGCATTAGCACTAATTATTTTCTTTAAATCGCCGCTAATAACTATTGCCCCATCCATTTTAGCTAGTTCATATACATATGATGGACTGTAATCAGAATTTATATTAAATCCACCATCAACTAACTCCATTATTTTATCACTATCACCAATTACTATAAGTCCACCAGTTTTTGCTCTTAATATATTTTCAAGCCCTTCTCTTAGTTGAGTTCCAGGGCTCATAATTTCTAAAATATTTTTTATCTCTTTATCATCTTTTATTCTCATACATTCACCCGATTCATTAGAATATCTTTGGAATAGCTTCTTTTACATTGCTAGAACCAATAATATTAATTTCCTTACTAATTACTTTTTCCCTATTTCTTGCTGGTATTATAGCATTTTTGAATCCCATTTTTTCAGCTTCTTTTATTAATCTATCACATGCAACAACAGGCCTTATTTCACCTGTTAATCCAACTTCTCCTACAACTACAGTTCTTTCAAGCTTAAAACCAGCATTTTTAACACTTGATAATAATGCTAAGGCTAAGCCTAAATCTGCAGTAGTTCCATCTAATGTTAACCCTCCTACAACATTGACATAAACATCATATTTATAAAAAGGCACTCTTAATTTTTTTTCTAAAACTGCTAATATTAATCTAAGCCTTTGATTATCTATACCAATAGCCGTTCTGCTTGCCATATGCATATTAGTTTCACTTACTAACGCTTGTATTTCAACTAATATTGGTCTAGTACCTTCCATTATTCCAACTACTGCTGAACCTTCTTGATTAAAATTAGTATCCTCTAAAAACATTCTTGAAGGATCATAAACTTCTTTTAATCCCTCTTCTGCCATTTCAAACACACCAATTTCACTAGTTGTTCCAAATCTATTCTTCATAGTTCTTAAAACTCTAAATTCTTCTGTTCTTTCTCCTTCAAAGTATAACACAGTATCAACCATATGTTCTAAAACTCTTGGTCCCGCAAGTTCACCTTGCTTTGTTACATGGGCTACTATAAAAAGTGGAATCCCATTTTTCTTACCAATTCTCATTAGTGCATTAGAACATTCCTTTACTTGAGAAACACTTCCTGGAGCTGATGTAACTACTTCCTTATAAACAGTTTGTATTGAATCTATAATTACAAATACAGGCTTTATCTCATCAATATAGCCTTCTATTAAATCTAAGTTTGTTTCAGATAAAATGTATAAATCAGGAGCTACTACACCTAATCTATCTCCTCTTATTTTAATTTGCTCTTCAGATTCCTCTCCAGAAACATATAAAACTTTACCATACTTTTTAGAGATAGTGTTAGCTGTTTGAAGTAAAAGTGTTGATTTACCAATACCAGGATCTCCTGATATTAATGTAAGTGACCCCTTTACTAAACCTCCTCCTAATACTCTATTAAGCTCCTTTAAACCAGTATCATATCGCTCTTTATCACCTGATTTTATATCTTCAATTTTTTTGGGCATATTATCTAATATTCTAATTGTATTAATTTTAGACTTAATTTCTTTTTGTGTATCTTTAACTTCTTCAACTAGAGTGTTCCACTTATTACAATCAGGACATTTTCCTAACCATTTAGGTGATTCATATCCACACTCTTGACAAATAAATATGGATCTAATCTTTGCCATAAATATATCATCCATCCTTCTATTTATTTACAAATAATTCTACTTACTATATACTACTATATCATAATAAAATTATAAAAAACAATTATAAAAAAAGAATTGTTACTATTATTATAGTAACAATTCTCTATAGTCTATTCACTTATATTATTTATTTAATAATTTAGCAGCTGCTTCATCAATTATTAAAACTACATCTCTATGCATTTGTAACATTGAAGCTGGCATATTAGTATTTATTTTACCATTAACCATCTCTTTAACAGCTTCTGCTTTTCCTTCTCCACTAGCAATAACTATTATTTTCTTTGATTTCATTATTCCACCTAATCCCATTGTTAATGCAGTAGTTGGAACTTCATCTTTTGATTCAAAGAATCTAGCATTAGCTTCTATAGTGTTTTCTGTTAAGCTAGTTAAGTGTGTACCTGAAACTAAGAAGTCATCTGGCTCATTGAAAGCAATGTGTCCATTATTTCCAATTCCTAATAATTGTACATCTGTTCCACCTAATTCAGCTATTTTAGCATCGTAATTTTTACATTCTGCTTCAATATCTTCAGCTAATCCATTTGGTACAAAAGTTCTATCTTTATTTACATTGATATGGTTAAATAAGTTATCATTCATAAAGTATCTATAACTTTGGTTGTGATCTCCTGATAATCCTACATACTCATCTAAGTTTACAGTAGTAACTTCTGAAAAATCTATTTCATTTTCCTTGTTCATTCTTATTAACTCTTTGTACATTCCTACTGGTGAACCACCTGTTGCTAATCCTAATATAGCCTTTGGATTGTTCTTTACTACGTCCGCCATTTCGTTAGCAGCTACCTTACTTAATTCTTCATAGTTTTTAGTTATAATTAATTTCATTTTATTTTCCCCTCTCTTCTAGATATATTTACTTGTAATATAAATTTATCTGATCTATAAATTGACTCTTCTAAGAAAAGTATTTTCCCATTTTGATTAAATGTTTTTCCTATCATTTTTAATAATGGAACATTATTTTTCACATTAAATAATCTTCTATATTCATCTGTCATAAGTACTGATGCTACTGATGATTTAGTATGATCAATTATATATCCAAACTCTTCTAAAATTTTGTATAAGGATCCTTTTAACATATCCCTATTTAAATTTCCACAATAATCTACAGGAATACATACTTTTTCTATTGCTATACATTCTCCGTCAACTATTCTCTTTCTGTTTATCTTATAAAGTTTGTTTAATTGGAATGTTTCCATTAGGTTTTCAGGAGTATCTATTATTTCAAATTCAATAACTTCTGTTTCTAATTTTCTTCCTGTTTGTTTTATTATTTCAGTAAAGCTCATCATATCCTGTTGTTTTACTGTTTGATCACATACAAACGTACCTTTTCCCTTTACTCTCAACAATATACCTTCTTGTACTAACTCTCCTATAGCTTGCCTTATAGTCATTCTGCTTACTTCGTATATCTCACAAAGTTCTCTCTCACTTGCTATGCATTCACCTTGACCCCATACGCCTTCAGCTATTTTTTTAGTTAAGTCATTTTTAAGTTGGTAATATACCGGAATTGGACTATTTTTATCTATCATAGTTACTCCTCCTATAGATATTATATTCAAAATCATTATAGATGTCTAGACCAGTTGATAATTTTTATTTTAAGAATAAATTTAGAACTTTTGGTAAAAATAAGGTTACTAAATATAAGGAGATGATATTATGCTTGATAGAAATGTTTTTTCTAACGTTCCCGCAAAAAATATACTAAAAGATGATTATCAAAAAAATATATCTGAAAATGTCACCAACTCATATATAGAAACTTCTCTAGATAATATGGTTCTAAATTCAAATTTAGATAACGAAAATATCATTAAATAAATTTATTTATATATAAATAATATACCCTAAAGTTATTCTAGTAAATTATTTATTGTATTTATAATATTTGATGTGTATAATTTATATTAACTAATATTTATTATTTTTATTATAGGAAAGTAGGAATTTATTATGATAAAGGTTTATTCAACTGATGCATGCCCTTGGTGTGTTAAAGCTAAAAATTATTTAAAATCTAAAGATGTTGTATTTGAAGAAGTGAATGTACAAGACGACATGGAAGCAAGACAAGAAATGGTAGATAAGTCAAAACAAATGGGAGTTCCTGTTCTTGATGTTAATGGAACTATAATCATTGGTTTTGATAAAAAAGCTATTGATACAGCTCTTGAAAAATAATATTAAGACCATCGGATAAATCCGATGGTCTTTTTTAACTTCTTACTAAATTTATTACTGTTGCCTTAGGCCTAGACATTGACTCAATAGAGTATCTAATTCCTTGAGTTCCTATTCCAGATGCCTTTACACCTAAAAATGGAAAATGATCTGGACCTCTTTCTGTTTTATTATTTACTTGAACTGTACCTACTTCTAATCTATCAGCTACATAAAAAGCTTCATTTATATTTTCAGTAAATACTGATGATTGAAGTCCATATTCTGAGTTATTTGCTATTTCTATAGCCTCATCTTTATCATTTACTCTAATTATAGGCAATACAGGCCCAAAAGGTTCTTCCCAAGCTAATCTCATATCAGTAGTTACATTATCAAATAATGTAGGATAAATTAAGTTACCCTCTCTTTTTCCACCTACTAATAAATGGGCTCCTTTTTCTCTTGCATCATCTATTAATTCATATACAAAGTCTGCTGCTTTTGAATCTATTAAAGGCACAATATCTACTTGAGATTCTAAAGGATTTCCTACCTTTAACTTCTCTATTTTTGACTTTAATTTTTCTACTAACTTATCAGCTACTTCATTAACTACTAAAATTCTTTTTACAGCTGTACATCTTTGCCCTGAATAAGAGTAAGCTCCTGCTATAATATTACTTGCTGCTAACTCTAAGTTAGCATCTTCTAGTACTATTGCAGCATCTTTACCTCCTAATTCCATAAGTAAAGGTACCATTGTAGTTATTCTAGATATACGAGTACCTATTTCTGTGCTACCAGTAAAGTTTATAAAATCAATTTCCGGATGAGTAACTATATAATCTCCTATTTCACTTCCTCTACCGGTAACTGTATTTAATACTCCTTTTGGAATACCTGCTTGCTCAAATATTTTAGCTAAATATAATCCACATAAACTTCCCTGTGTTGCTGGTTTTAATACTACTGAATTTCCTGCTACTAGTGCTGGTGCTAATTTTGATGCTGCTAAATTTATAGGGTAATTAAAAGGTGATATTGCCAAAACTACTCCTAATGGTTCCCTAGTTACTACTGAAATTTTATTTCTTTTGAATCCTGGAAAACTATCTCCTGGAAGACTCTCTCCAGATATATTCTTAGCAGTATCAGCTGTAAATCTAATATAATCAGCTGTTCTAAGAATTTCTGATTCAGAACTCTTTTTGTCCTTTGCTATTTCCTTCATCATAATTTCACTAAGCTCATCTACTCTTTCAACTAGAATATCTGCAGCCTTATATAAAATTTTAGTTCTTTCGCTAACAGGAACATTTCTCCATTCCTTTTGCGCAGCCTTTGCACTTTTTATAGCCTTATCAACTTCTGCCTGTGTCATAGCAGGAACTCTTCCTACTAATATTGAATCTACTGGAGAATATATATCAATAAACTTTCCACTTTCACTAGCTACCCATTCTCCATTTATGAAATTTCTGAATGTTCTTTCTGAACCTTTAATACAACTAAACATCTACTACACCCCTTTCACTAAAGCTTAAGTAAAAAAATTATTTTTCTACTGCAGTCTCAAAAGCCTTTTTATCAAATCCAACTATTATTTCACCATTTATTTCTGTTACTGGAACTGTTCTTTGCCCAGAAACTCTAAATACTTCTTCTCTATCTTCATGCTTATCAGCAACATTTACTTCTTTATATTCCCAACCTTTAATTTCAAAGAATTTTTTAGCTTTAACGCAAGCTGGGCACCATGATGTTGAATAAATTTTAATCATTTTTATTTCTCTCCTTTTCTTCAATAATATATTTTTCTGAATGTAATGCTGCAATAGTTCCATCAGCTACTGCTGTTGTTATTTGTCTAAACATTTTCTCTCTTACATCCCCTGCTGCATATACACCCTTTATGTTTGTTAACATATTTTCATCAGTAGGTATATATCCATGAGATGTTAAATCAATATATTTGCTAAACATTTCTGTCTTAGGCTCTGTTCCTACAAAAGTAAAAATTGCATCTAATTCTATTTCTTCTTCTTTATTAGTTTTTGTATCTTTTAATAAAGCTCTTTGTAAAAAACCTTCTCCTGAAATATTAACTAAATCCTTGTTATACATTATTTCTATTTTAGGATTATTACTTACTTCATCAATTAATGACTTTTCACCATTGAAATAATCATATCTTCTTATCATTACTACTTTTTTAGCAAATCTAGTTAAGAATATAGCTTCTTCTAAAGCTGAATTTCCTCCACCTACAACTGCTATTACTTTACCTTCATACATTGCACCATCACAAACGGCACAATAATGAACACCTTTTCCTGAGAATTCCTCTTCATTAGCTACTGGTAATTTCTTAGGGCTAGCACCTGTTGCAATAATAACAGCCTTAGTCTTGTAAATATAATCTCCAGTTTCTATAATTTTTTCTTCGTCACTAAAGTTAACACTTTCTATTGCGTCGAATTCATCTATTTCAGCCCCTAGCTCTTCAGCTTGTTGCTGCATTAAGTCTGCTAACTCACTCCCAGATACTTTTGTAAATCCAGGATAGTTTTCTATTGTATAACTATTTCTAACTTGTCCTCCCATGATTTTATCTTCTAGTAATATCATGTCTATTTTAGCTCTTGTTGCATATATTGCAGCTGTTAAACCAGCAGGCCCACCGCCTATTATTATTAGCTCTTTATGTTTAACTTCTTTTTGCATTTTACCAAAGCCTCCTTACCCCCTAGGGGTATTTTATTATATTATATACACACATTACTCAAAGTGCAACAGTTTTTAACTAATAATTTTTATTAATTAGAAGTTCTATATAAATAGATTTCCCTGTTTTTAAATCATTTATTATTTTTTTCTTATAAAACAATCTAATAATAAACTTATATATTATAAATCCTATTAATTTGTTCCTAAATTAATTAGCTTATAAAAAGAAATAGATCTAAATTTACTTAGATCTATTTCTCCTATATAAAAAAATTATAATTCTATTATGATATATGCTTAAAACATAATTCCTTACCATCACAATAAACCTCTAATTTATCTCCAACTTTTATGTCACCTTTAAGCATTTCTTCGCTTAATTTATCTTCTAATTCCTTAGTAATTATTCTTCTTAAAGGTCTTGCTCCATAACTTATATCAACACCCTTATTTACTAAGAAATCCTTGCTTTCTTCATTTAAACTTATGCTAATTTTTCTTTCTTTTAATCTTTCTATAGTACCTTTTAACATAATATTAACTATTTTTAATATATCGCTATCTTCTAGTTGATGAAAAACTATTACATCATCTATTCTATTTATAAATTCCGGCTTAAACTCTCTCTTTATTTCACTAATTATATTTTCCTTCATCTTTTCATATTGAGAATTACTTACATTTTCTGATGTAGCAAATCCTACTGTTTGTTGCTTTTTAAGTTGATGAGCTCCAATATTAGAAGTCATTATAATTATTGTGTTTTTAAAGTCTACAACCTTTCCTTTCCCATCTGTTAATCTACCATCCTCCATTATTTGAAGAAGTATATTAAACACATCTGGATGAGCCTTTTCAATTTCATCTAATAATATAACTGAATAAGGATTTTTTCTAATGGCTTCTGTCAATTGACCACCTTCTTCATGCGCAACATATCCAGGAGGTGAACCAATTAGCCTTGATACTGAGTGTTTTTCCATATATTCAGACATATCTACTCTAACTAAGTTTTTTTGATTTCCAAACATAGCTTCAGCTAAAGCATTAGATAACTCTGTTTTACCAACTCCAGTTGGACCACAAAAAATAAAACTACCTATTGGTCTATTAGGGTCCTTTAACCCTACTCTTGCTCGTTTAACAGCTCTTGTTACAGCTCTTACAGCCTCATTTTGTCCAACAACTCTCTTGTGTAAAATTTCCTCTAGATTAAGTAACTTTTGTGATTCAGTTTGTGTTAATTTTTCTATTGGAATTTTAGTCCATATTGCAACTACTTTGGCAATATTTTCTTCTGTAACTATATGAGTCATAGCAGAATTTTTTACACTCCAATCTTCTTTAAGAGTAAGAAATTCCTTTTTTAATGTTTTTTCACTATCTCTAAGAGTTGCTGCCTTTTCAAAATCCTGCCCCCTTATAGCTTCTTCTTTTTCTTTTACTACATTTTCTATTTCCCCTTCAATATTCTTAATACTTGGAGGTGCAACTAAATTTTCTATTCTTACTTTAGCTGCTGCTTCATCTATTAAATCAATTGCTTTATCTGGCATAAACCTATCCGTAATATACCTATCTGCTAACTCTACAGCACTTTCTAATGCTTCATCAGTTATTTTAACCATATGATGAGCTTCATACTTATCTCGTAACCCTCTTAATATTTCTAAAGTTTCATCATTATTTGGCTCTCTAACCATAACCGGCTGAAATCTTCTTTCTAATGCTGCATCTTTTTCTATTTGCTTTCTATATTCATCTATAGTTGTAGCACCAATACACTTAATTTCTCCCCTTGCTAAGGCTGGTTTTAATATATTTGAAGCATCTATAGCACCTTCTGCTCCTCCAGCTCCTACTATTGTATGGATTTCATCAATAAAAATTATTATATCCTCTCTACTTTTGATCTCTTCCATTACTTTTTTTAATCTATCTTCAAACTCACCTCTATATTTCGCACCTGCTACCATAGATGTTATATCTAGAGATATAATGGATTTATCTTTTAATATTTCTGGAATATTACCACTTGCTATCCTCTGTGCTAATCCTTCAATTACAGAAGTTTTACCAACACCAGGCTCACCAATTAAGCAAGGATTATTTTTTACTCTTCTACATAATATCTCAAGTACTCTTTGATTTTCTTCATCCCTACCTATTACAGGGTCTAAACTCCCCTCTTTAGCCATTAATGTTAAATCTCTTCCATATTGATTTAATAAAGGAGTCTTAATATTTTTTTTACGTGATTTTTCATCAATCTTTATTTCTTGTGATTCTCTATCTGATAAATATTCTTCTATTTCTTTCTTTACATCATTAAAATCTATTTTATTAGTAACTAAAGTTGTGTATGCAACACCTTCATTATCATCTATTAATGCTAGCAATAGGTGTTCTGGACTTATATAGTTATGGTTAAACTTTCTAGCCTTTATTAAGCTATCATCAAATAACCTCTTTGCTCTAGGAGTTAAAAGCATTTCTCCAATGGAAATTTCTCCATCTCCATATCCTAAATACTCCTCTATAGTTTTTTTAGCTTTTTCTACTGTAATCCCCTTTGAATATAGTACTTCCTTTCCATATCCACCTTCTCTTAATATACCAAGTAAGATATGCTCTGTACCTATATATCCATGTTTAAATTCTTGTGATTCTTTTTGAGCTTCTACTAACACTATATGTGCCCGCTCTGTAAACCTCCCAAAAATCATAATATACCTCCAATACCCAATTACTGAATTAAACCCCTTACAAAAAAATAATCTGATTATTATATATATCAATACTTATGATAAAATTACTGTTATCATTCCTTTTAATATTTCTGCTCTAACTTTATTTTTTTCTACTACTAAACCAAGTGACCTATCATTTAAAGATATTTTCATTATTTCATACTCTTTACTTGTAATGGATTCTGTCTCTTTTAAATGTTCTAATATAGATAATGCACCTTGATATGTAATACTACTACCTATGGAGTTATTAATAATATCTAATCGTCTATCATTGTTATCATGAAGTAACCTCTTAATTACAATATATCCTCCTCCACCTCTTCTACTTTCGATTAAATATCCCTTTTCATAAGTAAATCTAGTAGTTAATACATAATTAATTTGTGATGGTGCACATGAAAACTTATCTGCCAACTCATTTCTCTGAATTTGAATTTGATTTTGTTCATTTATCATGCCTTTTATAAACTTTTCTATTGTATCTGAAATTCTTGCCAATTTTACACCTTCTTAAACAAATTTTACTTTGACTTTATTTGACTTTTATTATATATTACACTAATAATCTTGTCTATTTTAAGATCTTCAACTTTAAAATAATACTAATATATATTATATTTGATAAATCCTAGAATTATATTAGTATTTTTTGAAAATACTAATAATAAAATATTTTTAGGAGGGTCATATGGAAATTCAATGGTTAGAAAATACTAGCTTTATATTGAAAAATTCTTATGGAAAAAAAATTCTTATGGACTCAAGTATATTATCATATTCAGCTACTAATTCTAATTTTAACGCTGATATCCTTACCCTTAGTCATATACCAGTAAATACAAATGTAAATGATATATTTAGTTCTATACCTACTGTTATAACTACATCTGATCCATTTGATAATTCTTTTATTTCAATATCTGGAGTAAAAACCTTTAGAGATGACGTAAAAGGTTGTAAGAGAGGCCCTAATATTATTTATGTTTATATTATAGATAACCTAAGAATTGCTCATCTAGGTATGCTTGGACATAATTTAGATGATAAAATTATTGCTAATTTAAAAAACTTAGACTTTTTATTTATCCCAATTGGAGGTCGCTTTGCAATTGATGGTAATACTGCTGCTAAACTAGCGTTATCAATTAAACCAAAGTACATAATACCAATGTACTATAGTAATTCCTCTAACTCTAATTATTTAGATGGTCCTAAAAAGTTTTTATCTCATTTTAAAAATGTAATAAAATTCGATTCTACCATAATACATACTAAGGATTTATCCTTTTCTGATATTAATAAAGTATTACTCTTAAATTCCTTATGTTAATTAACAAAAAAAGAACCGCCAATAATGACGGTTCTTCTAAACTCCAAATTACGCTTGTACTGGAGCTCCAACTGGACAAACATTTGCACAGTTTCCACAATCGATACAAGTATCTGCATCTATAACAAATTGAGTATCTCCTTGGCTTATAGCGTTAACTGGACACTCTGCAGCGCATGCACCACAGTTTACACATGAATCTTCAATTACGAATGCCATTAAAAAGCACCTCCTATTATAAAAACTTATTTCCACTATATTTTAGCATACTGATATAAATAAGGAAAGATAAAAATTATTTATACATAAGTTATATTTCCTAATAAATTTTATATCAATATGCTAATATGTTTTAGCTTATACCATAGGTGTCTTATTAAGCAACGCTATAGCCTATAGCTTCTATTGAGCTAGCTATTTCATCTGCTGACGTACTTTTTTCATCAAAAACTATACTAACTTCTTTCTTTGCTAAGTTAACTTCGCAAGCAACAACGCCTTCACTGTTTGCTATTGCTTCTCTCACAGATTTAACATCTTCAGAATTTAATAAGTTTGGAATCATAATTATAGATTTCATGCGTTTCCCCCCTTTCTAATTATCTTTAATTAGATTCTTCATTAACGTCTTATCCTCTGGTAGCTCTATCTCTAATCTTATATCTGACTCATCTATAGAGTCTTCATAAGATCCCTCTACTAATTCAATTTTCTCAATTTTAAATTCTTCTATTACTTCCTCATCTACTCTTCTGTATTTCACTTTTACACTTTCTTTTACAGTGTTATTTGAAACTACTTCACCTTGACCTTCTGATGTTTTAACTATAGATCCAACCTTAGGAAGTCTCTTTCTTATATCTTCATATGTGCTTTGTTCATAATTTAAACAGCACATTAATCTACCACAAATCCCTGAAATCTTAGTTGGATTTAAAGATAAATTTTGCTCTTTTGCCATTTTTATAGAAACTGATGCAAAATCACCTAAAAATGTTGAACAACACATAGGTCTTCCACAAGGGCCTAATCCACCTAGCATTTTAGCTTCATCTCTAACTCCGATTTGTCTTAGTTCTATTCTTGTTTTAAATATTGTAGCTAAATCCTTAACTAATTCTCTAAAGTCTACTCTTCCATCTGCTGTAAAATAGAATATTACTTTATTATTATCAAAAGTATATTCTACATCTATTAGTTTCATATTTAATCCATGCTCTTCTATCTTTTTTAAGCATATATTAAATGCGTCTTCCTCTTTAACTTTATTATCTTTATGTTTATTTATATCATCATTTTCAGCTACTCTTATTACACTCTTTAATGGTGCAACAATATCTGCTTCTGATATTTGCTTTATTCCTATTACACATTCGCCAAATTCAATTCCTCTTGCTGTTTCAACAACAACAAAATTTCCTTTATTAATCTCTAACCCACTAGGATCAAAGTAGTATATTTTCCCTGCCTTCTTGAACCTAACTCCTATAACATTTATCATTTTTAACCCTCCATGAACCCTATAAGCATAATTCTTATAGTAGCTGCAAAATTAGAGTTGCTAATTAAATTTACTCTTGCTTCTCTTATCTTGTCTATTATATTATTTAATTTCTTATAGGACATATTTATCGCTAACTTCTGTATATTTTCTATTTTATCCCCATTTGTTATTATACTAGTATTATCTATTTCCTTATATATCATAATATCCCTAATAAAAGATGCTAATATATTTAAAATATCTTCTTTATTATCTTTATACGATACCAACTTTTCTTCAAAACTTAATAAAATTTCTGGATCATTAACTTTTAAGTTACTAAGAACATCTAAAATTAAATCTCTTAAATTTTTCAACTCTACATCATTTAAAAACCTTTCAGCCTTTCCTGGTACACCTTCACTATATGCAACAGCTGCTGTTAACTCTTCACCTAGTAAATTGTCATTTATACTATTTATGTAATTAATTATTTCTTCTTTCGACAAAGGTGTTAGCTTATATATTTGACACCTAGATTTTATTGTGTCTAAAACTAACTCTAAACTTTCACAAAGAATTATTATAAAAACTCCATTCGGAGGTTCCTCTATAGTTTTTAATAAAGCATTTTGAGCTTGAACAGTTAACTTATTTCCATCATGTATGACAATTACTTTCTTATCACCTTGAAATGGTTTTTTATTAACTTCCTCTATTACTTCCCTTACATCATCTACCCCAAAAGATGCTTTTTTAGGTTTATAATGAATGATATCTATATATTGCTTGTCTTCTTCTTCACCTAAAATTTTCACTGCGAATATTTGGGCTAATTTGCTCTTACCTATACCATCTTCGCCTACAATAAGGTGTGCATGAGAAAGAGTACTATCACTAATTCTTTTTCTAAAGTTTCTTATAATGTTCTCATATCCAATGAACTGTCCCATTACACGCCTCCTTATAATTTATATTTTTACAAACTGGTCAACATCAACTACAAATATAGTTGCCCCACCTACTTTAACTTCTACTGGGTATGACATATACATATCTGTATTTCCTGCAATTGGTGTTGGTGTCGCTATCATTTGCTTTCTAGTTTTACAGATATTTTCAACTACATCAATGACTTCTTGAACCTTTTCTTTTTCTACTCCTATCATTAAAGTAGTATTTCCAGATTTTAAAAATCCACCTGTTGTAGCTAACTTTGTTACTCTAAATCCACTTTCAGTAATGGCATCAATTAAATCTAGAGCATCATCATCTTGAACCATAGCTATTACCAATTTCATAAATACGCCTCCCCTAAATGCTAACTATTTTTTAACTATATTTTACCATATTAAGTATAATTTATGCAATTTTTTTCTTATAAATTAATTAAAATTATATTTAATACTTCATCAAATACTTCATTAATACTTTTTTCAGCATCAACTTTCACTATATTAGTGTTTTTATTGGCATTATATACAATTTCATAACCTTCTCTTACCTTATTATGAAAATCTATATTTTCAAGATCTAACCTATTTACTTCCCTAGATGAGTTTTTTGAAATTCTATTTAATCCCACTTCTGGTCTTATATCAAATAAAATTGTTAAATCTGGCATGCAATCTTTAATTGCAAATTTATTTATTTCTAATACCTCATCTATTCCTAATCCTCTAGCATGTCCTTGGTATGCTAAAGATGAATACACAAATCTATCACATAAAACAACCTTACCTTGGTCTAAAGCTTTAATAACTTTCTCAATTAAATGTTGTCTTCTCGCTGCTGCATATAAAAGTGCTTCTGTTCTTCCATCCATTTCAGTATTTTCTCTATCTAGTATAATGCCTCTTATATCTTCAGATATCTTAATGCCTCCAGGCTCCCTAGTTTTTATACAATTTATTCCTCTATAATTTAATTCTTCATAGATTTTTTCTAAAATGGTAGTTTTTCCGGAACCTTCTCCACCTTCAAATACTATAAATGTTCCTCTTTTCATAGTGTTACCTCTTATCTAGAATATATTAAAGCTTGTTAATAAAGCCTTCTTTACTTTATTTTTGTAAAATTCATATTCCACATTGTCTACTGTTGTATTCAGTATTTTTTCATGGCATGTATTACAAACTAAGCTTCTTCCTATAATTATACCATCATATTTTTCTTTTCTACATATAATACATATATTTTTTTCATCCACATTATTAATCTCTTTACTTTTAATATTCATAATCTACTCACTCCCATACTTTACTCCTTAAAATTCTAGCCAAATGTAATAATTTTTATACTTTATTGGAAACATATAATAATAAATGTTTTGGGAGGAGTATATATGAAACAAGAAATTATATCTTATTTATCTACATGTAAAGATGACATATATAAATTAAATAAATACCTCTATGAAAATCCTGAGGAAAGCTATAAGGAATTTAAAAGCTGTGAATATATATCTAATTTTTTAAATAACTATGGTTTTGAAGTTCAGAATAATTTTTTAGACTTAAATACCTCTTTTTATGCAAGTAAAGGAAATGGATACCCTAAGATTTGTTTTTTATGTGAATATGATTCTGTTCCTGAAGATGGACACTTAACAGGACATAATCTACTTTCTACAACATCTATTGCAGCCTCTATATCTCTCGCTAATATAATAGACAAAGTTTCTGGAACAATTATTGTAATTGGATGTCCTGGAGAATACTTAGGTGGAACCAAATCTGTAATGGCTAAGCAAGGTGTTTTTGATGATATAGATGTGGTTTTAGTAGCTCATCCTGATGTAGTAACATCAGAAAGTGGAAGTTCTTCAGCAATAGTTCCATTGAATGTTAAGTTTTTAGGAAATAGT
The DNA here is from genome assembly GCF_051654825.1 of Clostridium sp. Taxonomy (GTDB): domain Bacteria; phylum Bacillota; class Clostridia; order Clostridiales; family Clostridiaceae; genus Clostridium. Next base: position 3,731 of record NZ_JBOFYU010000161.1, on the reverse strand, counting down.
GGTCTAAGCTTTCTAAATAAAGGTTGCTATACTTCCTTAGATGGAATCTTACTTACTTTTAATATATTAAATGCTTTACTAAAAGGATTTCCTGAAGATGTTGAAGTTAATTCTATTATGTCCAAAGGTGGTTTAACTCCACTTATGCTTCCATTAGAGTCAGAAGCTAAATTTTATATAAGAGCCAAAGATATGGATATAGCTAAAATAGCCGAAAATAAACTTAGAGAAATTGTAATTTATGTTTCAAAGCTTCTTAGAGTTCAATATTCAATGTCATTATATGAACCTGAAAGTGAAGAATTAATTACTAATAGAACTTTAAATAGATTATTTAGTCATAATCTTAAAGAAAATGGAATCATAAATATTTCACCACCAAGAGATGTATATTCCGGATTAAGCCTTGGTGTAGTCAGTAAATATGCACCCTGTATCCATCCGTACATATCTATTGTAAATTCAGATAAAATTAAATATGGAACTAAAGATTTTGCAAAAGAAACAATCTCTGACTATGCATTTGAACAATGTATAAAAGCATCATTATCATTAGCATTTACAGCGTTGGATATCATAGAAAATAATCAACTATTAACAGAAATAAAAGATGAATTCTATAAAAAATAGGCTTCTTAAAAAGAAGCCTATTTCAAATTTATATTTATTTACTACATAACTCATTTTGTCTTATTATTCTTTGAATAAATAAATCACTTGGTTGAAATTTAATTTTTCTTATTACATTATTTTTCTTAAAGATGCAATAATAAGCATCTTTACAAATGAAATCACACAAGTAATTTTTAGATGTTCTAACCACTGAATATTCTTTAGGTATTCCACTTCTTTTTCCAATATATAATATATCATTAATTTTTATACTTTCTAAATTTTTTTCTTCTTTAGAACATATTTCATTAATAATAAGCTTGTCCGCTATTATTGAATGCTTATATGATAACTTACAGCTTTTAAGCTCTTTTAATAAAATAACAATAGTTAAAAGTAATATAATTCCACTTATAATAGAGCCTAATACGTGCTTATCTAGCCATGAAAGCTCTACAAACTCCAAAACATATAATGCTATAGTAACAACTAATAATGACATTATAATTACTGGTACTTTTTTTCGCGAAACCACTTCTCTGTGCATCATTTAAAAATTCCCCCACATTCTCATTATCCTCTTATTTTTATAGACAATGGACTGATTATACTAATTATTGAATATTTTATCCACATCTAAAAAACGTCTAGAATTACTATAATTTAAATTGGTATTCAAATACAATTATTTATCATAATAAATCAGCCTTTTCCTTAATTTCTCTTTAATTTTCAATATGTAATTGTTTTACTAAACATTATAATTATTTATGTTATATTTCTATTAATAATAGTATAATAAAAGTGTATATATTTATGGAGGTTTAACAAATGATTCAAATTTATAAAAGCATTAGTGAAGATGATCCATCACTAAAAATACTCGATAACTTAGAACCAGGTTGCTGGATTAATATAATAGCACCATCAGATGAGGAATTAATATTAATTTCCAAAAAAACTGGAGTTCCTTTAAACTTTCTTAAAGCACCTTTAGATGATGAAGAAACCTCTCGTATTGATATTGAAGATAATTGTGTCTTAGTTGTAGTGGATATTCCCTTTACAGAAATGGAGGATAACTCCCTTACTTACGATACATATCCTTTAGCTATTATACATACTGAAAAACAGCTAATTACTGTTTGTTTAAAAAATAGTAGAATACTAACAGATTTTATTAATGGTAAGGTTAGATCATTCTTCTCATTTAAGAAATCTAGATTTATTCTACAAATACTAAATAAAATATCTACATACTATCTTTTATATTTAAGACAAATAGACAAAAAGAGTTTAATGATAGAAAAAAGACTTCATAAGTCAATGAAAAATAGGGAGCTAATACAACTTCACTCTCTTGAAAAGTCATTAGTTTATTTTTCAACATCCCTTAAAGCTAATGAGATAACATTAGAAAAAATGCTAAAGCTTGAAATAATGCAAAAATACGAAGAAGATCAAGATGTTCTAGAAGATGTAATCATAGAAAATAAGCAGGCAATAGAAATGACTGAGATATATAGTAATATACTTGCAAGTACAATGGATTTCTTTGCTTCAGTAATTTCTAATAATCTAAACATAGTTATGAAGGTGTTAGCATCAGTTACTATTCTTATGGCCATACCAACAGTAATCGGTGGTATATTTGGGATGAACTTTATTAAAATGCCTTTACTTGAACATCCATTAGGATTTGAAATTACTATGTTTATCACATTCTTATTAACAGGCCTTACAGCATTTATACTTTATAAAAAAGATATGTTTAGTTAATAAAAAAGCTATTACTTTATGTGTAGCTTTTTTTCTTTTTTATGCATATGCTAATATATATTTATAAAGTAGGTGAATTTATTGGTAAAATTAAAAAAGTTAAATAGCAATTCAACTATTGGAATTATATGCCCATCATCTCCAGAAGATAGTGCTTTTATAGATGAAAAAATCTCAAAATTTAAAGAGTTAGGCTTCAATATAAAAGAAGGCTCTTATATATATGATACTTATGGATATTTAGCTGGAACTGATACGGATAGAGCTAAAGACTTAATGGATATGTTCTCTAATCCTGAAATAGATGCTATTGTGTGTTTTCGTGGCGGATATGGCTGTGTTAGAATGGCTCCATACTTGGATTTAAATATAATAAAAAAGAATCCTAAGCCATTTTGTGGGTATAGTGATATAACATTACTTTTAAACTATATTAATAAGAAATGTAATTTTCCTACCTTCCATAGCCCAATGATTAACTCTAAATTTGATGATGAATTGACACTTAAATACTTCATGAATGTTCTTACTAACTTCAATAAAAATTCTTTTTATAACTTAAAAAAGCTTTCGAATAATAACATACAGTATATAAATAAACGTGATTTTACTGGAAAACTGGTAGGCGGTAATCTCTCTCTTATTGCTTCAACATTAGGTACTCCATATGAAGTAGATTTTAATAATTCTATACTACTGATAGAAGAAATATCTGAAAATCCTTATGCTATAGATAGAATGTTATCACAACTAATATTATCTGGCTCATTGAAGAAATGTTCTGCAATAATATTAGGACATTTTACAGATTGCTCATGTAAAAATAAAAATACTTTTAGCCTTATAGAAGTTTTATATCAAAAATTATCTCACTTAGACATTCCTATTATTATAGGGTTACCATTTGGTCATGATTATCCTAATATAACTCTTCCTATAGGAGCTAAATTTTCATTTACAGCTCAAAATGACTTATTAACTTTAAAAGAAAATATTTTTAAATAAAACAAAAAACCTACAAATTTAATTTGTAGGTTTTTTTGGAGGCGCCACCCAGATTTGAACTGGGGAATAAAGGTTTTGCAGACCTCTGCCTTACCACTTGGCTATGGCGCCGTACCTGGTGGCTCGACCAGGAATCGAACCAGGGACACGAGGATTTTCAGTCCTCTGCTCTACCGACTGAGCTATCGAGCCACATGACCTGGCGACGTTCTACTCTCCCACACAGTCTCCCATGCAGTACCATCGACGCTGTAGAGCTTAACTGTCCTGTTCGGAATGGAAAGGAGTGTTTCCTCTACGCCATCATCACCAGATGATTTAGTTCTTTATGAACT